>NZ_LQXG01000020.1:0-202952 GCF_001924955.1 Maricaulis sp. W15
CTGCGCAGGATGCGGCAGGCAACGGCAATACGGCAGCGACCCAGTTCACGATCGAGAATGACGAAACAGGGCCGACGGTCGCTTTGACGACTGGCTCGGCTGATCCGGTGTCGGGTGTCTTCACGATCACGGCGACCTTCTCGGAAGATGTGACCGGCTTTGCTGTCGGCGACTTCACAGTCGGCAATGGTGCGGCTTCCGGTTTCTCGGCGACCAGTGCGACGGTTTATACCGCCACGATCACACCGACCGCCGATGGTACGGTGACGGTTGATGTTGCGGGCGGGGCCGCCCAGGACGGTGCCGGCAATGGCAATACGGCAGCGACGCAGTTCACGATCGAAAATGACGAGACTGCGCCGACGGTTGCTTTGACGACCGGCTCGGCTGATCCGGTGTCGGGTGCCTTCACGATCACGGCGACCTTCTCGGAAGATGTGACCGGCTTTGCTGTCGGCGACTTCACGGTCGGCAATGGTGCGGCTTCCAGTTTCTCGGCGACCAGTGCGACGGTTTATACCGCCACGATCACACCGACCGCCGATGGTACGGTGACGGTTGATGTTGCTGGCGGGGCCGCCCAGGACGGTGCCGGCAATGGCAATACGGCAGCAACCCAGTTCACGATCGAGAATGACGAGACCGCGCCGACGGTCGCTTTGACGACTGGCTCGGCTGATCCGGTGTCGGGTGCCTTCACGATCACGGCGACCTTCTCGGAAGATGTGACGGGCTTTGCTGTCGGCGACTTCATGGTCGGCAATGGTGCGGCTTCCAGTTTCTCGGCGACCAGCGCGACGGTTTATACCGCCGCGATCACACCGACCATTGATGGTACGGTGACGGTCGATGTTGCTGGCGGCGCTGCGCAGGATGCGGCAGGCAACGGCAATACGGCAGCGACCCAGTTCACGATCGAGAATGACGAAACAGGGCCGACGGTTGCTTTGACGACCGGCTCGGCTGATCCGGTGTCGGGTGTCTTCACGATCACGGCGACCTTCTCGGAAGACGTGACCGGCTTTGTTGTCGGCGACTTCACGGTCGGCAATGGTGCGGCTTCCGGTTTCTCGGCGACCAGTGCGACGGTTTATACCGCCACGATCACACCGACCGCCGATGGTACGGTGACGGTTGATGTTGCGGGCGGGGCCGCCCAGGACGGTGCCGGCAATGGCAATACGGCAGCGACGCAGTTCACGATCGAAAATGACGAGACTGCGCCGACGGTGACGCTGGCGGGTCCTGTCAGTGATCAGGTCGGGACCTTTACCGTATCCGCGACCTTCTCGGAGGACGTTACGGGCCTGGTGCTCGCGCACTTCACTGTCGGAAATGGCAGCGCCTCCAATCTGTCTGGATCGGGAAGCAGCTACACATTCGACATCGCGCCGTCGGCGAGCGGCAATGTTACGGTCGATCTGGCCGCAAACAGCGCCCAGGATGCTGCCGGAAACGGCAACGCGGCCGCGGCCCAGTTCACCGTCGGCGCCGATCTCAATCTGCCGGAACTTGCCAGCCTGGTCGTCTCGGATGCCGATCTTCGTCTCGAGGACGTCGGCGGAAGCGTCACGCTGACTGCAACCTTCAGCGAAGCGATGGACCCAAGCCTGGCGCCGGAATTCAGCTTCTCCCCGGACGTGTCCGCAACCTTGTCGCTGGATGGCGGTGCCTTCTCTGCGGGCGACACCGTCTATACGGCAACATTCAGCGTGGCCGATGGCGGCCAGATGGTTACCGATGTCGACGCAACCGTCTCCGCGGCCGCCGACGTCGCCGGCAACGCCTTGCCGGACAGCCCGGTGGCTGACCTGTTCAGCGTTGAAATGCGCCGTGGGTCGCTGTCGGTGGCGGTGGCCATTACCGGCGCGACCGATGGAGTTTTCGACTTCAGTGGCGATCTTGGAGACTTTTCAATTGCCACGGTCAGCCAGGCTGGCGCGATAAGCTTTGAAGATCTTGCGGAGGGAAGCTACACCTTTGCAGCGACGACGCCGGATGGCTTCAATCTCGATACCATCAGTTGCTCTGGTGGCACGTCCTCAGTGGACCCGGCATCGGGCAGTGCGACGGTGACACTCGGGCCGGCGGACTCCGTCTCCTGCGAGTTCACACAAATCGCCGAGCCGGACGTTGATGAGACCAGCATCCCTGAAGTGACGATCGAACTCCCGACCTTGACGGATGATCCGACCAGCGCGACCAGCAGCTTCGAGCTGCAGAATGTTGGTGGTGAGGCCTTCTACTTTACAGCCTCGACCGACCAACCTTGGCTGGTGATCGATCCGACCTCCGGTTCCATTCCGGCGACCGGAAGTCTGGAATTCACGGTCAGCTTCACGTCTGCGGTGTTGGACCTCGAACCTGGCGATTACAGCGCCACGATCACGGTGGTCGAAGTCAGTCCTTCAGCGCAACGCGGCGGCAACAGCAAAGCCAACACGCTGGAAACGATCAACATCCCGGTGACGATCTCGATCGAGCCACGCCTGGGTGACCTGACGATCATTACGCGCACGACGGCACCGGAAGAAGGTGAGGGTAGCTTCTCCTACGCGTCCACGCTTGCCGCGTTGGACGGACAGAGTGTGACCACTGCCGGCGGCAGTGTGAGCACCACCGTCAACGACGTGCTGCGCGGTCGTTATACCTTGACGCAATTGGCGGCCGAAGGCTGGGACATCGCTTCCTTGTCCTGTGACGGCGATCTGGATGGCGGCAATGTTTATGATCTGGCCAATGGTCAGATCACCATCGACCTCGATGCCGAAGAAAACATGGTCTGCACTTTCACCAATCGGCGGAATGAGGATTACATCCGCGGCGTGACCCTGTCTGCGATCCGCAATTTCATGGCAACACGTGCGGATCTCATCCTGACCAATAGTCCGCGACTGGCGGGTCGCATGCGGAGCAACCGGAGTTCGGCAACACCAAACCTGTTCGCGGCTGATTTCCGCGATGGTCGACTCGACGCGCAACTGTCGACAAGCCTCAGCGCGCTTCGTCAGGCCGTGGAAGAAACCACGCCGCAACAGCCGGGCGCCGAGCGTTTCTCCCTGAATGGCCGGACCGGAATGTCCAGTCTGGATATCTGGATGCAGGCGAGCGTTTCGAGTGTGTCCGACAACCGGGCAGGGCTGGGGTCCGACGCGGACTTCTCCATCGTTCATGTCGGGACTGATATAATGGTCTCCGAGAACGTCCTCGCCGGTATTTTGATCCAGTATGACCAGACGGACATGACCACGGGCGACTGGAATAGCGCGGTCGAAGGCAATGGCTGGATGGTCGGTCCCTACATGGTCGCACGAATGTCGGATCGGACGTATTTCGATCTGCGCGCGGCTTGGGGTCGTTCAGACAACTCGGTGAACCCGATTGGCACCTACTCGGACAATTTCGAAACGGATCGCTGGTTGATCGAGGCCAATCTGGCCGGTGACATCCTCCATGGCGGTTGGCGCGTCACGCCTGGCATCGGTCTGGCCTATTTCCATGAAAGCCAGGATGCCTACACGGATACGCTTGGCATCTTCATTCCCGGACAGACCATCACGATCGGGCGCTTGTCGGCCGGGCCGGAGTTGGCGTACCGCTTCGAGAATGCGGACGGCGGGTATGTCGAGCCCTACCTGAACGTCACCGCGCTTTATGACTATGACGATGCGGACGTGTTCAACGCTGCGGGTACGCTTCAAACATTGGGCCATCTCCGCGGCGATGCGAGATTGGGCCTGACCGTTGAAATGTCGAATGGCGGCCGTATTTCGGGTGAGGTGTCGATGATCGGCCTCGGCGAAGGTGAATTCGAAGCAAACAATGCCATGCTGCGGATCCGACTGCCGCTGTCCATGCATTGACGCGTCGGACCCTGCGTCGCTCATCGGGATGCCAATCGGGCATGTCGCCGCCAGGTCTGTGATCTGGCGGCGACGCTCGCTTCAAACGATAGCGCGAGTTAAGCTGGAACGAGATGACCCGATCGCGCGATGATTTCGAACAGACGCGGCTTGACCGTCTCGTGGAGGCGGGGGTGTTGAGCCGTGCGGAAGCTGCGCACGCGACGGCTTTGAAAGCCGGATCGCGGGAGCCGCTGGATATAGTCCTGACGCGTGCGGGCCTGGTCAGCGAGTCCCGGATCGCTGCCTTTTTCGCCTCGGAGACGGGTCTCGAACATGCGGAGAGCATTGACGAGATACGTGGTCTGGATACCGCACTCGACCTGACTGACTTCAATCCCGACTTTCTGGTCGCCGAACGAGTGATGCCGCTGGGCCTGCGCAATGAGGCGTGTGTCGTCGGGCTCGTTGATCCTGCCAATCGGGCCGCCGTTGAAGGTGTTCGATTTGTTGGCGGCCGGTCGGTTGAGTCAGTCGTCGTAACCCAGTCTCTGTTCAGTGCGATGTGTGCGGATCGGTTGAGGTCCGAGGCCGGCGCTGATGACGACGAGGCCGATGGCATGCTTGATGTCAGTCTTGACGCGGAGCGCTTGCGCGATCTCGCGTCTGCCGGTCCGGTGGTGCGACGCCTCGACGGCCTGATCGCACGAGCGACCGAGGCCCGCGCGTCGGATATCCATATCGAGCTTCGGCATCGTGAAGCTCAGATACGCCTTCGCGTTGACGGCGTGTTGAAGGATCACGCGGCCTGGCCAACGTCCCAGGCGCTTGCAGTGATTTCGCGGGTAAAGGTTCTGGCCGAACTGGATATCGCAGAGCGGCGACGGCCGCAGGACGGACGGTTTTCGATGCCGGTCGCGGGCCGCACCATCGACCTGCGCGTGTCTGTCGTTCCCGGCCAGTATGGTGAAAGCCTCGTCCTGCGCTTGCTCGACCCCGAAGCGAGTCTGCGGGGCATCGAAAACCTTGGTCTCTCGGCTGCCGTCAGCGAGCCTATTGAGGCCATGCTCAGCATGCCGCATGGATTGATCCTTGTTACCGGTCCGACCGGTTCGGGCAAAACGACATCGCTATATGCTTTTCTCCGACGCCTCGCGAACGGCGAGCGCAAAATTCTGACGATTGAGGATCCGATCGAATATCGATTGCCCGGAGTGGCACAGTCGCAGACCAATCCCGCGATCGACCTGACATTCGCAAACGCCTTGCGGGCCTTTCTTCGCCACGACCCGGATGTGGTCATGGTCGGCGAGATCCGCGACGCGGAAACGGCGCGTACCGCCATTCAAGCGGCCATGACGGGCCACCTGGTCCTGTCAACATTGCACACGAATGATGCGCCGTCCGCCATCAGCCGCTTGCGGGATATGGGGGTTGAGGATTTCTTGCTTGCGGCCACCCTGGTCGGTGTCGTCGGTCAGCGCTTGGTGCGCCGAACATGCGAGAAGTGTGGTGGCGCGCGGTGCAATCATTGTGACGAGACCGGTTTTCGGGGTCGAATGCCCGTCGCCGAAGCCTTCCGCGTGAACGACAATGTTCGGGCCTCGATCCGCGATGGCGGGCGCGAGGCCGGCCTCATCCCTGTGCTGGCACGCGCTGGATATAAAACCATGTGGCAAGACGGCCTGGCCCTGTGCGAAAAAGGCCTGACGACGCGCGACGAGCTGATGCGGGCGCTGGAGGATACGGGCCAGGCCGACCCGGAGCAGTCCATTGTCTGATCTGCGACTTTGGCGTTACCTCGCAGAGACCGCATCCGGCGGGGTCGAACGGGGTGAAATTCTGGCAAGCAGCTCTGCGCAGGCCCACCAGCTGCTGGCAGCGCGCGGCGTGGTCGCGGTTGAGATCATCGCCCTCGGCACGGCGAGTCGCTCGCAACAGGCTGGCGGGCTGACAGACAACCACATCGCCGATTTCACGGAAGACCTTGCGGAACTGCTTGGTGCTGCTTTGCCGATTCATGATGCCTTGGCGAGCTTGGCTGATGGGGAGGGGCGGCGTGTCCTGCGGGGATTCATTCTCCGTCTTGAGGCTAGCGTACGCGGAGGGCGTTCGCTCAGTGAAGCCATGAGAAGCGATCCGGCGCGTCCACCCCGCATACTCGTCGCCATGACAGCAGCCGGTGAGGAATCCGGGCAGCTGGCGGCAACATTGTCTGATCTCGCAGCGCGTCTGAGGGCGGAGCAGGTTCTCAAGCGGGACCTCGCCGGGCAGCTGGCCTACCCGGCCGTCCTCGTTTGTCTGATCTATCTGACCCTGGTGTTTCTCGCTTTTATTGTTCTCCCGCAGTTCGAAACAATCTTCGCCGATGCGGTTGTCGAGCCGCCGCCGGAAACCCGCTTTGTAATCGCCGTCGGTGCTTTTCTGCGCATCTATGCGGTCTGGATTCCCGTCGGACTCGTCGGACTGGCCTGGTTGGCGCGCACGGTGCTTGCCCGTTTCCCGATTGGCGCCAGTCGGCTCCGAAGAGCCGTCCCGATCGTCGGGCAGGCCTTGTGGAAACTGGATGCTGCGGCATTTGCGCGAACCCTGGGTGTGCTTCTGAAGGCCGGCCTGCCCGTGAATCGCGCTGAAAGTGTAGCGCGCGACGCGGTCGGTGATCCGGGTATGAGGAATGGGATGTCGCGGGCCGCGGATCGGATCCGGGCCGGAATCACCTTGTCGCGCGCCCTGGATGAGCAGAATATCCTGCCGGATGACCTGGTACGTCAGGTTCGCCTTGGTGAGGAAACCGGTGAGCTCGACACCTTTCTGCTGCGAACCGCTGATCGATACGAACGAATGGCACGGTCGCGGCTGAGCCGGGCTCTGGAGTTGCTCGGGCCGATTTTGGTTGCCATCCTCGGGATATGCGTTGCAGGCGTTATCGCCGCGGTTATGTCGGGAGTACTTAGTCTTAATGATGCTGTTTTCTAAGTCGAAGGTTGAATGCCGCCGACCTCCCAAGGAGGCCGGGATAACGCTGTTCGAGCTTCTGGTGGTGCTGGTCATTATCGCGCTTCTGGCCACAATCGTGGCGCCGCGTGTGATCGGCTATGCCGGCCGCTCCAAGGTGAATGTCGCAACGGCGCAACTGGCATCGATCCAGACCTCGCTGGAATTATACTATCTCGACCTGGGCGAATATCCGACCGAGGATGAGGGCCTCGTCGCGCTCGTTGAGCCGCCGGAAGACGCCACGGGCTGGCAGGGGCCCTACATGCGCAATGTCTCGGGACTCACGGACCCTTGGGGCGTGCGCTATAGTTATACCCTGGACGAGACGGGCGAGCGTTTTACCATCGGTAGTCTCGGGCGGGACGGTGAGCCCGGCGGCGAAGGAGAGGATCGTGACCTGTTTCGCAGCTGACCGATGACCGCGTTCAGAGGCAATCACGGCTTCTCTCTTTTCGAGATGCTCGCGGCTCTGGTTGTCTTGGCGCTTGCGGCAGGATTGGTGGCGAGCCAGCTACGCGGACCTGGTGCGGCGGGGCGGCTTGATCAAGTCGCCGAAATCCTGGTCGATGACTTGCGGCAAGCCCAGCTCCTGGCGCGGCGCGGCGCGGCGCCCGTGCCGGTCACCGTGACCGAGTTCGGGTATCGCATCGATGCGCTCTCCGTTGATCGGGAGTGGCCGAGCGGACTTGCTGCGAACTGGCAGAGGCGCGACCGTCGTGGTTGGCGCGATGCAGGGATGCTGAGTATGGCCGGGCGGCCGCTGTCTCGGGAAGAGGCTAGAATTGTGTTGCGACTTGAGTCCGCTGAGCGCGTCGTCAGGCTAGATCCAATCTCGGGGCAAATTCATGTCGACCGATCGACGCAGTGATGATGGATTCGCCATCCTTGAAGCCCTGGTCGCGCTGGCGATTGCGGCTGGCGTATTGACGGCGACCATGGCGGGGCTGGCAAATCTGGCGCGGGGTGCGCGCCAGGTGGACCAGGTGCAACAGGCACTATTGGAGGCGCAAAACATAGAATCCCGTTTGCGGGCGGGTCTGCCAATTGACGCGCTCTCGGGACGATATCCGGACTGGCGGATTGAATTCATGCCGGTCGACCGACCTGTTGATCCGCGCACGGGAGCGGTGCTGACCGGTGTGACCTTGGAACGCGTGGATCTGCCTGGCTGGCAGGTCCGCCTTGTCTATGTAGAGACAACCAGAGCGCCGGACTTCGGAGGGAGCCCGCATGAACCGGGATAGCGGTTTTACGCTCCTCGAGGCGTTGATCACGGTTGGGTTGCTTGCCCTGCTCGCCGTGTTGCTGGCCCCCGCGGTCAGGGCTGTCAGTCTTGCGGAGGCCCGCGTGCGCGAACATGTGGAGTCGCGGGAAACGGCAGGCCGACTTGCAGCACTTCTGCGGGACAGTGTCACGCGCGTTCAACCCATGCCGGACGCAGCCGCTCGAGGCGGAGTCTTCGGGACTGCGGACACTTTGTCGCTGTGGGTTCGGATGCCGGCGAGCGGCGAGTTGGCGCGGCTCGACTTCGTTTTTGGCGGTGACGATGTTCTCGTTACTCTGGCAGGTCCCGGCTCGAGCCCCCGCATGACACAGACGTCCAGACTAGCCGGCGTCGGACGGGATGCCCGCCTCTATTATTATGGTGAGACTGAAACGCGCGACGCGTTGGCCTGGACCTCGCGGTGGGAGTATAACCATTTGCCACGGCTCATAGTTTTGGACTTGGCGCCAATAAATGGCACAATCCGCCGGATTGAGCTTGATGTGCCGGCGCAGGCGCGGTTCGACTGTGATTTCGATTCTGGCTTCGGCGTTTGCCTGGGGGGCGGCTAGTGGACTTGCGGATGAGCGGAAGGGTGTTTGGCGAGTCCGTCGCCGACCTTATCGCCTGGGCGGTTGAAGAAGTGCGCCGCGATCTGCCGCGACCGGTCGCACATCTGGGGCGGCGCGTTGTCGCCGACCGGTATGAATTGTCACCCCAGGGTCGGCTCTCGCCAACCGGACAGGTCCTGCGTTCATGGTTGGGTGTTCTGTCTCGGACGGACAACACCACTGCGGCGCGGGGTGGTCGCGCCGACGGCGTCGAACTCGCCCTTTCCGAAGCTGCGGTCTTTCGCACACAGACCGATGTGAATCCGGTTATCGCGCGCCGCGGAGATGCCGCTCTCCGGGCGAGGTTGCAGCAACACTCTCCCGTGCCGCCGGAGCAGGCCGTGTTGGCGTATTCTCTGGCCGGATTGGGGCGTGACGGACGGATTGTCGTGGATGTTGCCGTCGCACACCGTGCGGCGGTCGAGACCGCCCGGCACCTCGCCCGCGAGCGCGCCGCCCGATGGCAGGTCGTTGCCGACCGGTCACAAGGGGCGCCGCTCGTGTTCGCCGATTCAAAGGCGGGTGAAAAGCGGAGCCTGTGGCGCAATGTGGTCTTGCGATCGCTGATCATTGCCGCAGCAGCTCTGGTCTGTCTTTCTGCTGTCTCGCACCGTTTTGAGCGGGAGGCTGACCATATTGTCGCGCAGCGGGATCGGTTGCTCGAGGAGGTGCGTCATCTTCGACTGCAGCGTGCGGCGCAGGATGATATTGAGCCGGCCCTGTTGTTCGCACGGTCCCATACAGGGCTTCCCGATCTGTTGGACGGCCTGGCGGATGTCATGGCGCACCCTGATATGCCGGCTGCCGTCGCGCGCATCGACCTTCAATCGCCGGATACCGTGCGTATTCTTCCGACAGAGTCAGGGCTTGGTTCGTTGTCTATTGCCCTGGACGTATCGCCGACCGAAGAGTCAGGGTCGTGAGGGCGTTCGTGCTGACCCTTCCGGGTCCCTGGCCGCGATTGCTGGCCTGGGCTTTGGTGGTACTACCTGTCCTCCTGGTCGGGGTGTTTGCGTGGCTTTCTCTTCAGCAAGCGGCCACCGGTTGGGCGCGTCGCGCGGCGCTCAGTGACGAGGTCGCACAGCTGAGTGAGGGTTTGGTCACTGCGGAAATGGCGAATGCGCAGTGGATGCGCGCGCGGCAACTAACGGTCGAGGGAATGGCGGAAATGTCAGACCCGACGCGTGCTCGTGAGGCCTTCGGCGCGCGTTATGGCGCGTTCCTGTCGGCCCTGGAGGCTGCGGGTGTTGAGACTGGCCAAGCGACCGGGATTGGCGAAAGTGCTGTGACCGGGCGGGTTGGCGAGCTTCATGCTGTCTGGATCGGGGTGGCACCGGTCGAGACTGTCTTCTCCATCCTGGAAGATCCACAATTCCGTCCACTCCGTGTATCCGAAATGAGCATTATCGCCACCGGCGCGGGTGGCGAAGCCGAGTTTCTTGTGGAGTTCCGTCAGCCGTACGTGATCGGGCGCGCCGAATGAGCCGCAGTGCTGACATGATATGGCCCGGCGTGGCGGCCTTGCTGGTGTTGGGCGCGGCATGGGCCAGCGTCTGGCCTTTGCCGGCGATGGAGCCGACGGAAACGCTGCAATCGGCCATCGTCCCAGAAGACACGCGCCCCGAGGGTTGGCGCGATGCGGTTGCCCAGGCGCTGCAACCGCGTTCGGCGCCGACAGCTCGGGCGGTGGCTCCGGCACAACCATTGGCGCGCTACGAGCTGGTCGGGGTCGTGGAAGCGGATTCCGGTGGTTGGGGCCTGTTTCGCGGGAATGATGGGCTCATCACCATTCCGCTGGGCGGAAGTCTCGATGGCTATGTGTTGAGATCGCTGACGCCGCATACAGCGGTCTTCGAGCTTGGCGAGGACCGCGTGACACTGTCGCGTCCTCAAAGATAACGCAGATTGTTTTGCTAGAGCTGCGCTGTTTGTAGCGCTAGGGTCACCGCCAGCAGGATCGGCGAGGGGATGGGTTCGTGTCACAGCGTTTTGTCTTAATCAGTATGGTGTGCGGCGGGCTTTTTCTGAGCCTGCAGGGGTGCGCGCAACTCATGCCCGATGCTGCTCGTGTGCATGAAGGCCGCTACCCGGGCACGACGCTTCCGCCCGAGGAGATTGACGCGGGTTCGACGGGCGTCAGCGAGTCGGGTGCGCAACCACCTGTTGCCGATACAGACGGACAGGCCGCGACCGGCCAGGACCGGCTTGTCTATTTTGACGCGCGAGACGGATCTCGGCTCAGCCAAGCGCCCAGCCGCGCGGATCTGGATAGCCGGACCCTGCGGTTGAATTTCGTGGATGCGCCGGTCGCTGATGTTGTGCGTACGATTGTCGGCGATGCGTTGGGCCAGACCGTCATGGTGGCGGACGGTGTGTCCGGGCGGATATCGCTGACATCCGCCGAGCCGGCACCTGCCCGCGCTGCGCTCGCTGCATTGGAGACGGTGCTGGGTGAATCCAATCTCGTGCTTGCCGAGCGTGCCGAGGGTTATTTGCTGACCCGGCTTGATATGGCGCGTCCGGGGCTGACCGGCCTGTCGTCGGAGCTGGGCTATGGTGGCCGCGTTGTTCCCGTCACCCATACGACCCCGAGTGCCATTGTGACGTTGATCGACCCGTTCCTGTCGGACCGGGTGGAAGTCGTGCCACATGACGAACTCGGTGTGCTGGTCCTCGCCGGCCCCGGCCCGGACGTCGATGCGGCCCGGCGGGCTGCCATCCTCTTTGACCGTCCATTCCTGACAGACCGCGTGTTCGGCATGTTCGAGCTGCGCTATGTGTCTGCTGAAACGGCCAAGAGCGAAGTGGACATGGTGTTGTCCGGCACCGGCATGTCGACCGATGCCATACAGACCATCGCCATGCCGCGTCTCAACATGTTGTTGGTGACGGCCCGGGATCGGAGTCAGTTCGATCAGGCCCAGGCTTGGATCGAGCGTCTGGACCGACCGTCGGCCGGGTCGGAGCGTCGCTTGAGATACTACGTCGTTCGCAACACGCCAGCCTCCGCGTTGGCCACCCAGATCACTGCGGCTTTCGCCGGTGGGCAGACGGGGGGCGGCCAATTGATCGAGCCGCGTTTCCAGGGGGATGACGCGCACGGAGCGACAAATACTCCCGGTGAGGAGCAAAGTCGGCTCACAATCATTGCCGATGAACTCAACAACGCACTGATCATTCGCGCGACAGATCAGGAATATCGGGAAATTCTCGACCTGGTTCACCGCATGGACGTTATGCCGCCGCAGGTTCTCATTGAGGCGACAATCGCTGAAGTCCGTCTTGAGGACGGCCTCGATTTTGGTGTGCGATGGTATTTCGAGAACGCAGGATCCAACGAGACCTCAACCGTTCAGTTCTCGGATTCGACGACCGGCTCGACCGCGCCGGTTTTCCCCGGTTTCAATTATGCCTTCTCCGGAACGGATCTGACGGCGACGCTCAGCGCGCTCCGCTCGATTACCGATGTGACTGTGTTGTCGGCGCCCTCGATTATGGTCCAGAACAATCAAACCGCGCATCTCCAGGTCGGTGATGAAGTGCCGATCGTCACGCAGACCGCGACTTCGGTCTCGGAGACGAATGCTCCGATCGTTTCGTCCGTCGAATTGCGGGAAACCGGCGTGATTTTGCAGGTGACGCCGCGCATCAACGCCAGCGGCATGGTGGTGCTTGTGGTCAATCAGGAGGTCTCGAGTGTTCGCCCGACCACGACGTCGGGAATTGACTCCCCGACCATCCAGAAGCTGGAATTCACAAGCACGGTGTCGGTCCGAAGTTCGAATACGATCGCCTTGGGCGGGCTGATCCGGGAAACGACGTCGGACAATGAGTCGCGTACGCCCTTGTTGGGGGACATTCCCGGGGTCGGCAATCTGTTCCGGAACCGCGCCATGTCCAGCCAGAGGAGCGAGCTGATAATCTTTCTTACGCCGCGCATTATCTGGACGGATGAGGATGCCGGCGGTGCGCTCATGCATGTGCGCCGACAGTTTGAAGCCCTGGAGGCCCGGCAGCCTGGCCTCTTTGACAATTGAGATCCCATCGGGTCGCCTGCGCCGCGCGGGATCGCGAGCGCGGGTCGGCCTTGGTATTTGTCCTGTGGATGTCGCTCTTGCTGGCGACGATACTGCTGGCGATCACTTCACTGACCCATACGCGGCTGCGTTTGGTGGCGGTGGAGCGAGAGGGCATGGTGCGCGAAGCCGCGCTACGTTCGGCTCTGGATATCGTCGCCTATGATATCGCCCTGATCGGCCGCAGCCATGTCGCGGCTCTGCCGGTTGACGTGCAGATCGGCGAGCACGTCGTGCGCGTCGAGGCCGGACCGGGCCAACGGCTACTCGATCTGAACATGGCCAACAATGAGCAGCTGACGGCGTTGTTTGTGCGTCTCGGCGAAAGCCAGGTCACCGCGGAGACCATTGCCGACCGGATACTGGACTGGCGTGATACAGACGACGATCAGCGCGCGCGCGGCGCCGAGCGGGCAGCCTATGCGGCGCGCCCTGATGATGCCCCCCAGAACCGGCCATTCATGTCGGTTGAGGAGCTCAGGCACGTCTTGGGCATAACGCCGCGACACTATGCCTGCGCGGCGGCATATCTGACTGTCGTTGGGGGGACGCCGGCTCCGGCGCGCGACTCCGCTCATTTCGGTCCGGATACCCGGATTGACGGCATGCGTGTCTCGCTGCGTGCCTTGGTCGCGGATTCAGTCGGGCGAAGCCATGAAATGGTGGGACTCGCCGAGTTCGAGACCTCATCGGAGCGTCCGTTTCTGTGGGTTGCGTTCGGCGAGGATCGGCTCCAGAACCTTAATTGTCCGTCGGGGGAGGGAAGTTGATGATGGCGTCTGGACTGATCCGGATGGATCAATGGAAGCGGCTTGTGCTTGCGGCAATCGTGATGGCCGTTGTCGCCACATTCTTCTGGACGACATCCCGGTATCCGTCGCTGGACGAGAAGGCCATGATGAGCGGCGCCATCCAGCTCGAGGATCCGCTCGGGTTCGAGGCCCTGATTGCGCTGGACCCGGCGGCATCGACCGTCGAGCGAATTGGAGTTTCAACGGTCAACTGGATCAATACAAACAAGAAGGGCATGACCTTCGGTTGGCTCTTTGGTGCGATCTTCCTCACCTTGCTTGGCTATTTCCGACGGCGAAATTTCAGGGGCGGGTTCGCGAATTCATTCTACGGAATGGTCATCGGTGCGCCACTGGGGGTTTGCGTGAACTGCGCGGCGCCGATTGCGCGGGGCCTGTTCCAAGGCGGATCACGGGCAGAAACAACACTGTCTGCGATGATCGCATCGCCGACCCTGAACGTTGTGGTGCTGACGATGGCGTTCTCGCTTCTGCCTTTCTACATCGCGATCACGAAGGTCGCGCTCAGCCTTGCGGTCATCCTGGTGGCGGTGCCGCTTATCTGCCGGGTCTTGCCGCAGGAACGTCTCCTGCATTCGGTGGAACCGGTCCCGGCGCCACAAGCCCCCGGAATGCCGGAGCCGGAAAGGGAAAATCTGCGATCCTCCCTGATCGGGTTCATGACTGATTTTGCCAGGAATTTCTGGTTTATCCTGCGCATGACTGCGCCGCTCATGCTGTTGGCCGGCTTTCTGGGAGCGGTCGCCGGCACGCTGTTGCCGGCAGATTTGATAAATGACCGGGAGTTCGGTCTCGTCGGTGCGCTGGCGGCGGGCGTTGTCGGGACGTTTTTACCGGTCCCGATCGGGTTCGACGTTGTCGTATCCGGCGCGCTGCTCAATGGCGGGGTTGGCCATGGTTTCATCATGACCCTCGTGTTCACGCTCGGCAGTTTCAGTGTTTACTCCTTCATGATCGTCGCGACCTCGGTCGGCTGGCGGGCGGCGGGCCTGCTGGCGGCAACCGTTTGCGTGTTGGGGATCGGAAGTGGCGTGGCCATTGACGCTTATCATGACTACCAGACCCGGCGGGCGATTGAACTGCTGACCGGCGAGGATGACGTCGCGTCCTTCACGCTCGGTGCCATCAGCCCTGCGGTCATAGCCACGGCCCGCGGCTCGACAGTCGCGGCGGTGCGCCAATCGGTCTCGGACATCGAGCTGGAGCGTTTACCTTACGCCGAAAACATCGCCCATGGTGACGCGCCCTTCACACGTGTTGAAGCTTGGCGACTTGGCATCGAACACCCGGTGGAATTCTCGATGGCGGATATGTGGCCGCCTTTCTGGGAAGGCCGGAGCGTGGCGTCTGGCGATATTGATCGTGACGGCGATGTGGACCTGATTTTCGCGTCAACGCGCGTTGGTCTTTATATCTATCGCAATGACGGCATCGGGGGCTTTTCGGGGGGCGCGATCGATGATCCGCGAATTCAGGGCCTTCCGGTTTTCAATGCGGCCCTGCTGGACGTCGATAATGACGGGTTTCTCGATCTCTTCCTGACCACATTCCGCCGGGGTAATTATGTTCTTCCCAACAGGAATGGTCAGTTTGTTGCTGACGGTCTTCGTCCGGTCGCCAATCGGGATGACGCCATTTTGACGCTCGCGGCCAGTTTCGCCGATGTGGACCGGGATGGGGATCTTGATGTCGCGCTCGGTAACTGGGCGGCTGGCTGGTACCGCCGTATTCCGGGCGAGGAATCGCGCAACCGGCTGATCCTCAATGATGAAGGCGTGTTGAGCGGGCAGGACTTCCGTGACCTCCCGGGTATTCCCGGCGAAACCTTGTCCATCTTGTTGTCGGACCTGAATGCGGACGGCGCTGCGGACCTGCTGGTCGGCAATGACTTTGAAGTGCCGGATTATGTCTATTTTGGTGATGGTGCAGGTCAGTTCCGGGCGGTGACGCATCAGGACGGTCTGATTCCGATGACGACCAATACGACGATGTCGGTTTCGTCCTTTGACATCCGGAATACCGGGCAGATGGCGTTATACTTTGCGCAAATCGCGGGCCGCGCCGATGGGGTGTCGGACCGCCTCAGAATGCAGCCAATTGAACGCTATTGCGATGGCGTTGAGCGCGATTTGGACCGCGACATCTGTCAGCGCAACATGGACATCAAGGTCTGGTACAGATCCGGCAATAGTCTGGATCCGTCAAATGCCCGGCGCTGCTCAACCTTCGAGGAGCCCTACCGATCCGAATGCCGCGGCATGATGCTCAAGGACCTGGCCATCCAGAACGGTGATGCCGAGATGTGCGGGCTTATTCCGGTCAGCCAGACGACGATCCGGTTGCTGTGCGATGTCCACTTCCTGCCGTCGCGTGTGATGACGGGTCGTGAGCAGGATGAGGCTCTGCCGCAAATCATGTCGCGCAATGTCTTGTTGGAACTCGGCGAGCGCGACGTCTACGCAGAGACCGCGCAGGCCATGCACGTGGAAGTCGGCGGCTGGAGCTGGGATGTCTCACACGGTGATTTTGACAATGATGGTTGGCAAGACATGTATATCGTCAATGGCACGTGGGTCCCCAACGAAGTGACACCGTCAAATATCTTCCTGCGCAATCGAGACGGCGCTCGGTTCGAGGAGGTCACCGACGCGTATGGGTTGAGTGACTTTGCCATCACTGCGGCTGCGACGCTGGCGGATATCGACAATGATGGTGACCTTGATGTGATCGCGGTCCCGGTGAATGCGCCGGTCACGGCTTTTTTGAACAACTCGGATCAGTCCGCCATCAGCTTCCGGCTCATCGACGAGCGGGGAAATCGGGACGGAATCGGGGCGCGGGTGGAAATCCGTCACGAGGGCTTTGGCACCGGCTTGCAAACCCGTGAAATTCAGCTTGGCGGCGGCTTCATGTCGTTCGACGCGCCGATCGCTCATTTCGGACTCGGTCAGCTCGAGCATGTCGACAGCGTCGAAATTCGTTGGGCCGATGGTTCACGCACAAACATTAACGAGCAGCTGGAGGCGGGCGCCACCTATGTGGTTCACCGGCGAAATCGCGGCGGAGGCTTAGAATAATGCGAACACGTTTTTTGGTTGGTGCGGGGCTTTTGGCGCTTGTGATTGCGCTGGGTTTCGCCTTCTACCCATGGCAGCAGCAGTCCGTCTTGTCGGAAGAGGACATGGCCGCGCGGATGGATGAGGCAGAGGAAGCCTTTGCCCGCACAGACTATGCAGAGGTCGCCGAAATCCTTGCGGAACTGGCGGATGCGGGTCTGCCGTTGGCGCAATATCGACTTGGGCTGATGTATCGGGAAGGCCGGGGCGTGGAGCATGATCTGGATCGTGCAGTTGCATTGCTCGAAGACGCGGCCGGGCAGGAGTGGGGCGCTGCTGAGGACGCGTTGATCGCGATCTATCTGGAGCGTGCCGAGGCCGCGTCGTCGCCGGCGGACGAAATCGTTTGGCTCGAGCGGGCTGCTCGCCGTGGCGATGCCGGTGCGAGGGCTGTAATGGGCTCCTACTATTTTTCCGGAACCGGGGTCGAGCGCGATGTCGAGCGGGGCATTCGGTTGCTTACCGAGGCGGCAGAGGCCGGCGATGTTCGGGCCCAGTCCAATCTTGGTTATGCCTACTCCACAGGGACCGGCGTCGTGAGAGACGACGCCCGCGCCTTGCAATGGTACCTGATGGCGGCCGAGGCGGGCATGGTACGCGCCCAGGCGGCCGTCGGCTTGTTCTATGAAACGGGCCGAGGCACGGACCGGGACATCACCCAGGCGGTGCGATGGTATCTCAATGTTGTCGGAGAAGGTGTGCCCGGCATCAGCGCGCGGCTGGGCGCATTGATTGCATCTGATGCGATCAGTGCCGAGAACTACCCGGACGCGCAGCTATGGGTGCTGGATGCAGCGCGCGCCGGCGACAGTGCGTCATTGCGCTGGCTCGAGGAGCGGGCCGCTGCCGCCGATGCGGCTGCCCTCAACGCGCTGGCAATCATGTATGAAGTCGGAGAGGGCGTCCCTCAGCATGACGGGCGTGCGCTTGATTACTTTCGCCGCGCTGCGAATGCCGGGTCACCGTCCTCTCAGCTGTCCATGGCGCGCCGTTTTGCAGCAGGGCAGGGTGTCACCCAGGATTATGTGCAGGCACACGTCTGGGCAAATCTGGCCGCCGCGCGCGGTGCGACCGAGGCGGCTCGCGAGCGCGATGTGTTCGCTCGCTTCTTGACCCCGGAGCAATTGGCTGAGGCGCAAGAACTCGCGGCTGAATGGCAACCGTCACAATAGGGCAAACGGTGATGCGCTATCGGACATATTGGGGTTGCTTGGTTCTCATCGGGGTCTTTGTCGCGTCGGCGTGGCAGGCGGCCGCTCAATCGGACGATTCGATCGAGGACTTGTTGGAGCGTGGCCGATATGCCAACGCGCTTCAGCAGGCGCATGACCTGTCGGCGACCGGGGATGCAGTCGCACGATCATGGCTGGCCCACATCTATCGGCAGGGACTGGGGGTGCCGCAGGACCTCAGCCGGGCGATCGAGCTTGACCGGGCCTCCGCAGAAGCCGGCGTTGCGAGGTCACAAAACGCGCTCGGCCACTCATTGATCATGGGGTTGGGCGTTGAAGCCGACATCAGTGCCGGACAGGCCTGGCTCCATCGCGCCGCCCAGACGGGCGCGGCGCAATACGAATTTGACTACGCCCGAAGTTTGACGTCGGAACTGGCGGACCCACCCGACTTCGTCGAGGCTGCCGTGTGGTATCAACGGGCCGCAGATCAGGGCTTCATCGAGGCGCAGACAAATCTCGGCATTCTGTACATGACGGGCCAAGGTGTGTCGCAGGACGTCGACCGGGCTCGCGCCTTCTTTCTGGCGGCCGCCAACGCTGGCGACGCACAGGCCCAAAACAATCTGGGGCTTCTCCATGTTCGGGGAGACGGCGTGCCCCGGGACTATGATGCCGCCTTCAACTGGTTCCGGTTGGCCGCCGAGCAGGACTTGCCGCAAGCGTTGCGAAATCTCTCGGTTCTTTATGAAAGCGGTCAGGGTGCGCCTGTCGATGAGGAGCGGGCGCGCCGGCTTCTTGCAAGGGCCCGCGCGCTGGAGGGAGGCGGACTGGAGCCATTGCTGTCGATCATCGGCTTTCCGTTCGATCCGCGCCTGCATGAGCCCGACTGGGACATGGCGCCTGATAGCGCGGAGATCGCTGCCGTTTTGGGCGGTGATCCTGTTGCCGTGTATATTCAGGGGCAACGCTTCATGCGGGGGGGCAGCGAGCGTCAGGATTTTCGTTTGGCTTTTTCCTCATTCGAAGCCGCGGCTCGCCACGGCATGAGCGGTGCAGAATTCAGCCTTTGCCTGCTTCATGCAAACGGGTGGGGGGCGCCGCAGAATTATCGATCCGCCTATGTGTGGTGTAGCTTGGCGGCTTATCGTGGTTATCCGGACGCCGACGTGTTGCGGGACAATCTGGCGCTTCGAATGACGGCTGCGCAGATCGATGCCGCGCGGCGGGAGATCGCGCAAAGGTTGTCACAGGACTGAGGTCGCGCCGTCGGTCGTCGTTTGAGCGATTTCGCGTGTGACGATTGTATACGGCGGGGGGGCAGTGTATCATTGTAGTTGAGGAGATCGTTCATGCATCGAAACCGGGTTGCCCAGATCGTAGTAATGCTCAGCCTCGCGTTTGCTGTGCCGGTCGGCGGTGCTGCTGCGCAAGGGCTTTCGGTTGCATCGGACGCCGGCCTGTCGGCACGGTTTGCGGGAAGTCGGATCTATTTTGATGCTGATCCGACCTATTTCAACATTACCGTCTCCGTAAGTGGTCCGGATGGTTATCACGGACAGGTGTTTTCAGAGCGCCGGGCGCCAAGCTTTCGCTTGGCCGACTTCGGTGAGGTCGCGGACGGTGTTTACCGGTTTGAAGTGACCGCGGCGACGCAGGCGTTCGCGCGTCAAGCGGTGCGGGAGCCGAGTGGCTATAATGGGCGCGACTCCACAGCACAACGCCCGCGCGAGGGTGTAAGTTTTTCAGGAAATTTTCGGGTCGAGAACGGTCAAGTACTTGTTTTCGATAATGCAGATCAAGAGACGTAATCCAGGCACCGGGGGCCTCACGCAATGAAACATCTTCTTTCCGCAACAAGTGCAGCAGCTGTGTCGATGGCGCTCATGGCGATCGCCCCCAGTTCGGCTCGGGCGGACATTCAGCATCTCGATGATGTCATCATCACGTTCAGCTTGTGCGTGGGCAATGACTGCGTGAATGGCGAAAGCTTCGGGTTTGACACGCTCCGGTTGAAAGAAAACAATCTTCGCATTCATTTCGATGACACAAGTAGTTCGGCAAGCTTTCCTGCCAATGATTGGCGTATTGTTGTCAACGATAGCAATAATGGTGGAGGTTCCTATTTCGCCATCGAAGATTCGACAGCCGGGCGGCAGGTATTCCGGGTAGATGCCGGTGCGCCGGCGAACTCGTTGCGTATCGACTCGGCTGGTGATGTCGGCATCGGCTCATCCAATCCCGTCGTGGATCTCCATGTCGTGAGTGGAAACACGCCGACATTGCGCCTGGCGCAGGATGGATCAAGCGGTTTCACCCCACAGACATTCGATGTCGCAGCAAACGAAGCGAACTTTTTCATCCGCGATGTCACTAATGGCAGCGCGTTGGCATTCCGGATCCAGCCGGGTGCGGATGAAAACGCCCTCTTTATCGCGTCTGACAATGATATCGGCCTGGGGACGAACAGCCCGCAAGCGGCGCTTCACCTTCGTCGAACCAACGCGACAGCAAGTATTCTTGTGGAAGAAACGAATGGGACGGCCGCGTCCCGGGGTCTTATGACCCTCCGGAATAATGGCACTGTCTACCTTGGGCTCGAGGATCTGTCGATCTCGGGCGGTGCCGATACGGGTCAGATCTGGAACCTGCAGAATGATACTGGCAGATTTCGCATCACGACCGCTCCAGGTGGTGCCGATGAGGTGGAGTTGGAACTCGATCATGACGGCAATCTAACCATAGAAGGCGAGTTGGTAACGGCCGGCTCGTGTTCGATTGGTTGTGACCGTGTGTTCTCAGACGACTACGAACTGCTTGATATTAGCGAGCATGCGGACCTGATGTTTCAGCTGGGGTATTTGCCGAATGTTGGGCCGACGCCTGAGGATGGTCCCTTCAATGTGACCGACAAGATGGGGCGTATGCTCAATGAATTGGAGCACGCGCATATTTATATTGCGCAGCAACAGTCGTTGATCGATCAGCTTTCCGTGCGTGTCGCGGCGCTTGAGGTGGCTGAAGCTCCCTAAAAGCGGTCCTTATGGACTAAAAAGGGGCCTGGCGCGTCAGCGCCAGGCCCCTTTTTCTTGAGAATACTCGACTAGGATGTGGCCCGTGACCAGTCGATACCGGTGGCGTCCAGAGACGGGCGAAACGCCCGATATATAAGTGAGCGCTGGTCCGGCGTGACTTGCTCGACCGTGACCAGCCGGTTTTGAGAATACGTTGATTTCGCGCGTGTGGTGAGCGTGAATCCTTCAATGCCGACCTGCGACAGGACGCGTGTCAGCTCTTTTTCAAGTTGGTCATATCGCAGGACTTCGTCGACGATCAGGTGGCGTTTCCCGTCGCTGACGTCTGTATACCGCTCAATATCAATGGGAAATCGACCCTTTGCGAGGAAGTCTTCCCAACTGGCGGTGTAATGTCCGTCGGGGTTGTGAAGGGGTGAATTTCGAAGCATGTGAAACTGGCTGATGCATTTCGCAACAGGCTCGCGTTCCACACAAAATTTGAACATGCTGTCATAGGTATCTCGTCCGAGAAGGTCGCGAATTTTCTGTCCGGTCATATGGTTGTAGAATTGCTTTCTCCCGGAGGCATTGAGATAGTTTCTTGGCTGATGCTCGTCCTCTTCGGGGAGTATAGGGGTCACGATGGCATCCGGCCCAGCCACACGGCTGAGGTCGACTTCGATACTGGTTCCAGCCGTCTTCACTGTTTTGATGAAAATGAAATTGTGGCGGAAGCTGATTATGGCCATGAGCAACCCTATTCGATGTTGGGTACCGACAGCCCGGCGCGGGTGATTTCTTGATGTCTCGTGCGGCGACCATACGCGTAGAGCCGGTCATGGGGTTCCGAGTAAAAAACACGGACGTCGTCAAAACCGGCTTCATAAAGCCATTCCTCAAGGCATTTTGCCGACGGCCAGAACCAAGCCCAGCCGCTCCGGTTCAGATCGTCCGCAGTGCCGCCGAAATGGCGTCCATTGCCCTTGAACCAGCACATGGATTGTTCATGCTGGATGCCTGCGCTCTCCACAAGAATATGGCCACCATCCTTCAGGCGGTTGAATAGCCTGCGCAGTCCGAGGACCGGGTCCGACAGATGATAGACGACGCCGGGTACATAGACGCAGTCAAACTTGCCCTCTTCCAGGTCATACAGGGACAAGGCGAGGCCCTCCACGTCGGGCAGTTCGAACACGCGACTCGCGAGGGCATGGGCTGTGTTGGCGTATTTGCGGACTTCATCAACCGCGACGACCTGAGTGGCGCCGAGCAATTTCAACATCAGGGTTGTGCCGCCCGTCCAACAGCCGATATCCAAAACGGATCGACCTTTGAAGAAGTCGTCGGGTAGTTCAAAGCCTTCAGTGAACTCCGAAATCAGCCGAACATGCCGGTCGCCCATCCGCCCCTTTACAAACTGGTCGTCGCCAAAGCGGTGATTGTGACCCCAGCAATACTTGATCGACAGATCGCGCTGTCTTTCCGGAGATTGATAACCTTCTCCTTCCCAGTCGACGGTTCCAATCTGCGCCAGGAGGATATCCAGCTCGGCTTGTTGTTGTGGTGAGGTCACCGAAAAGGCCTCATCAAATTTGGCCTGCAGGGCTTGCATGCGCGCAGTGACGCGTTCGGCATAGCCTTCTTTCGGTTTGAAAACAGCCATGGATTCCCCCCACGATTGGCGACAAGGTTGTAAAGTGAACGCGCCGAACTCGCTGGAATTCGTGCCAGACTCTCAATCCATAACCCAAACATGTGACCGCTGTTGCTTCAAGGCGCAACGGCACGTTCTGAGTTGCTGGTGGTGGGCTGGTCCGCGTGGCGCGTCGGCATGGCGTGCCGCTTTCGTCGGACAGCACAAATCAGAAATACGGCCGCCGATCCCCGCTCGATCAAGGACGCTTTTCGGACAGATCGTCGAGATAAAGCTCGGCAATGTGATGCCGATACGCGCTTTCGGCACGGCCTTTCTGGAGCTCTGCGACGGTTGTCAGGAGCGTTCGCACTATTCGGCGGACCTTGATGGCGAGGCCCAGGGTCAGGCCGACCGAACCACTGATGCCGCCCGCCATCAGTATCCAAACGGCCTTGGTCGGGAAGGCCATCGCGGCGGCCGCACAAATAGCAACGGCGATGATGCCAGCACAGAGAAAGCGCCAGTTTCGCTGGCCCACGCGTAACCACGGCTTCAAGCGGGGCGATGCCGGTGGCTCCGGTGCCTCCGGCTGGCGCGGCGCCTTGAGTGGTGTTTGCTTGCGAAGGCCGCGGCGCGTGATGGCCGGAGGATCGTGGCGAGCAAGGATTGTATGTAGTGCGGCGCGTTCGCTGGCTTCCAGCAAGCGAGGTGAGTGCGGTATCATGTTGTTGAACTTCGCGCGGAGCGCCGGGTCCAACTCGTCGAGTTCGCGTCTGAGCACGGTATCGACTTCGCGCATATAGAGCGCACGACTGGTTTCCGAGCGCTGCCCTTCGCGAATCCGAAAACAGCCCAACATTGAGTCGACCGAGTAGAGTTCGGCTTGTCTGAAAAAGCGGGACCAAAGTTCGAAATCGTTGGCGACCTTGAAATCGGTGTCGAGGCGCCCGCCCGCCTGTTCCCACAGACTGCGGCGCCAGAATGTAGACTCCTGCTGGATCCAGAGGTGGTCGCCGGCCAGGAAGCGAAGCTGCGACCATTTCTTGAGCGGGCCGACATAGGTCAGTTTGCCATCAAGGTCGCACGTCGTCGGCAGGCCGGTGATCCAAGCGACTTCCGGGTAGGTCGCGAAGATGCGGCCAACGATTGAAAGGCACCCGGGCATTAGAAGGTCGTCGGAATTAATCCATCCCATGATATCGGCCCGCGACCCGGCGAAGCCCTTGTTCAGCGCGTCGGCATGGCCATTATCGGGCTCAATGATGACGGCGGATACTTGGTCGCGATAACGGTCCAGCACCTGGCGCGAATTATCAGTGCTTGCGCCGTCGACCAACACATATTCGAGGTTCTCATATTCTTGCTCGATGACCGACGCGATGGTGTCTTCCAGAAAGTCCGCGCCATTGAAGTTGGGCGTAACGAGATGGATCGTGGGGAGTGTTGAGTTCGTCATGCCGTTCGACGCCTGGATTGCAGCGTGTGGGCTGCGAGTGAAGCCGTGGACTTCAAGGCTGACCAATAGCCCGAATGACGACGAACCAAGTTGAAAACTTCCGCCAACCTCTTCGGTGAGACTGCCCCGGTTTTGGTGTCCCGACCAATATAAACTTCCGAATACGTCTGGTTTGTATGGAGAAATTTGGATCCGTTGCTGTAAAGGCGGACCCATAAATCCCAATCCATCACATAGTGCAGCTTGCTGTTTATGCCGTGTACGGCGTCAAGCGCAGAGCGCCGTACAAAACATGACGGCTGCGAGATGATGTTGGACCGGTACAAGATATCCGAAATGTCACTGATCTGGTCGTGCCGGCCAATATGGTGTCCGTGCGCATCAATGAAATCAGAGTGCCCGTAGACGACATCGACGTCCGGATTGCTGTCGAGGAGGGCACGTGCATTTGCCAGGGCATTCGGCGTGAGACGATCATCGCCATTCAGCCAGAAAACAACCGACCCTTCGGTGCGGCGCCATCCCTCGTCGATCGCGGCTGCCTGCCCTTCGTCCGGGCCGTGACGGCGATAGGCAAAATCCAAGCCGCAGCTGTTGGCAGCCTCGGCAACGCGCGGATCTCCCGAGGCATCGAGCAGGGCTAACTCCAGGTCGACATCTTGCGCAGCGAGGCTGTTAAAGGCGTGGGGGATGAAGTCATGCCAAGCGCCCAAGGGAATTGCCGCTGCAAAGGTCGTTGTCGAAGTCATTGCCACAGCGTCTCTTGTGCGCAAGCAAAAGCTAACGAAGGCCTGACAAGACCTTCTTGAAAGATCGCGCCATCTCTACAACGAATTGGCGGTCAACCAAAGCGCGCAAACAGCGCATGACACGGGATGCGAAACCGGTTGGTCCGGTGCGCGGTGCGGTGTGTGAGGTGTGGTGGCCTTCGCGGCCGGGTGCCGGCGAGGCAAGGGCAGGATCTGACCGATACAGATGGGAAATGTTTCGTGATTTCAAAGCGTGGCGCGGTGCCATTATGTAGCTCGACAGATAGTTCTCGCCACCGCTTTGCCGCTTGGGAAGGTAGTTCCATTGCCCGATATGATCCCCTTTATTGACCTGAGTGCCCAACGCGCCCGCATAAAAGACCGAATTGATGCCGCTGTGATGAAAGTGCTCGACGAGGGGCGCTACATCCTGGGTCCGGAAGTCACCGAGTTGGAAGACAAGCTGGCAGAGTTTGCCGGCATGGGTCGCGCGCTGAGCTGCGCCAATGGCACCGACGCCATACTGATTCCGTTGATGGCCATGGGCATTGGTCGTGGCGATGCAGTCTTTGTTCCCAGTTTTACCTTCGCCGCCACAGCGGAAGTCGTTGTGCTGGCAGGTGCCACTCCGGTCTTCGTCGACATCGAACCGGATACTTACAATATGTCGGCGGCAAGCCTGTCAGAGGCGATTGAAGCGGTTCGGCAAGCAGGCGAACTCACGCCTCGCGCGGTGATCGCGGTGGACCTTTTCGGTCAGCCGGCAAACTATCCCGTGCTCGCTCCCATTGCCCGCGAGCATGGCCTCAAACTGATCTCGGACTGCGCCCAGGGCTTTGGCAGCACACTGGATGGCAAAGCCTCGCTGCATTGGGCTGATGTGTTGACCGTTTCCTTTTACCCGGCGAAGCCGTTGGGTGCCTATGGTGACGGCGGCGCCATCCTTTGCAAGGATGACGACCTCTACGCGACTATGAAGTCCGTACGTGTCCACGGCGAGGGGGTTTCGCGTTATGAATACGCCCGCATTGGCCTCAATTCGCGACTGGATACCATTCAGGCGGCAATTTTGTTGGCCAAGCTGGATGTGTTCGGTGAAGAGATCCGGATGCGGCAGGCGGTTGCTGACGCGTATGCAGCCGGGTTCGGCAATGCGGTGAAGCCGCCGCACATCATCCCGGGAGCGCAATCGACCTGGGCCCAGTACACGATCGAGGTGAGTGACCGGGACGCGTTCCGGGCTTATCTCGCGGACCAGGGCGTCCCGACTGCGATCTACTATCCGATCCCGTTGCATATGCACGAACCCTACGCCGAATGCCCGCGTGCGCCCCGAGGTTTGCCGGCAACCGAGGCGGCAGCCTTGCGCGTGGTGTCGCTGCCCATGCATCCGGACATGCCGGGCAGTGACATTGACCGTGTAACCGGTGCCGTGACGGGCTTTGCTATTGATGATTGATAGGTGCGAGTGCGGTCTGGGCTTGGATTGCCCGACCGGGCGTATCATATAGCGCGGGAATGCTCTCGGTTGTCGGTGGCCAAAGGGCGTGTTTGTGTAGTCGGTGATGAGGAATTGGGCCCCTCAAGGTCGATCGAAAAGGAAGCTGGTAGGTGACAATCGACAGTTCCGAACAAATCGGGGCCTATGCGGCCCGGTTTGACGCAGGGCGTAGCTCTCGCGCTCGCCCCCTGTCCGCTCATTTGCGGAGATTGGAGGCCGAGAGTATCCATATCATGCGCGAAGTCGCGGCCGAGTTTTCCAATCCGGTCATGCTCTACTCGATCGGTAAGGACAGTGCCGTCATGCTGCACTTGGCGCTGAAGGCTTTCTATCCCTCGCGCCTGCCTTTTCCTCTCCAGCATGTCGATTCGACGTTTAAATTCCGAGAAATGATTGCTTTTCGTGACGCCATGACGACCGCGCTTGGCCTCGAATTGCGGGTTGAAATCAATGAGGACGGTCGGGTCCGGGGGATCAACCCGTTCGACCACGGCTCGCAATTGCATACGCAGGTCATGAAGACCGAGGCGCTACGAAATGCCATGACACGGCACGGCTATGACGCTGCTTTCGGTGGTGCGCGCCGGGATGAGGAAAAATCGCGCGCCAAGGAGCGAATTTTCTCTTTCCGTGACAACAATCATGGCTGGGATCCCAAGAATCAGCGTCCTGAGCTTTGGCGAAACTACAACACCAAGATCAAACAGGGGGAATCGATCCGGGTTTTTCCACTCTCCAACTGGACCGAGTTGGACATCTGGCAATATATCCTGGAAGAGGACATTCCGATCGTGCCGCTCTATTTTGCGGCCGAGCGTCCGGTTGTGGAGCGGGATGGTCAATTGATCATGGTTGATGATGATCGCCTGCCGCTGAAGCCCGGCGAAACACCGACAATGAAACAGGTGCGTTTCAGGACTCTTGGCTGCTATCCGTTGACCGGTGCGGTTGAGTCCGGCGCGAGCAATCTCGGCGAGATAGTTCTGGAAATGCTCACCGCGCGGACTTCCGAACGCTCAGGACGGCTGATCGATCATGACGAAGCCGGGTCGATGGAGAAGAAGAAGCGGGAGGGCTATTTCTGATGGCTGATGAAATCCCTCAAACCGACGTAATGGAACGCCTCACCCAGTCCGGCAGTCAGGGTGTGCTCCGCTTTTTGACCTGCGGTTCGGTCGATGACGGAAAATCGACATTGATTGGTCGCCTGCTCTACGACAGCAAGCTGTTGTTCGAAGATCAGATCAATGTTCTTGAGCGCGACAGCCGTAAACACGGTACGGCCGGTGACGAAATCGACTTCGCCCTCCTGCTCGACGGTCTCGAAGCCGAGCGCGAGCAAGGCATTACAATTGATGTGGCCTACCGGTTCTTTGCGACCGAAAAGCGGAAATTCGTGGTCGCCGATACGCCGGGGCACGAGCAGTACACACGCAACATGGCGACCGGGGCGTCGACTGCCGATGTGGCGGTGATGATGATTGATGCGCGCAAGGGCGTGCTTATCCAGACGCTGCGTCATACTTACATCGCGCGAATGATGGGGATACGCCACATCGTGCTGGCGATCAACAAGATGGATCTGGTCGAGCATTCTCGCGGTCGTTTTCACGAAATCGTCGCGGACTATCTTCGCAGTGCCGATGCACTCGGTTTCGAGTCCATTACGCCGATCCCGATGTCCGCCCGCTATGGTGACAATGTTACCAAACGCAGCGAGAGCATGGTTTGGTATGTTGGACCGACGCTGATCGAACATCTGGAAGAACTGGATATCGACAGCGACATCCAGAATGAAGCGTTCCGCATGCCGGTTCAGTGGGTCAATCGACCAAACCTCAATTTCCGTGGTTATTCAGGCACCATCGTCTCTGGGTCGGTGAAGCCGGGTGATGCCGTTGTTGTCGCCGGCTCCGGCCAAGCCGCGAAAATAGACCGAATTGTCACCGCCGATGGGGATGTCGACGAAGCCGTGGCTGGCGATGCCGTCACCTTGGTGCTGACGCGTGAAATCGACATTTCGCGCGGTGATGTTATTGCCGCCGCTGATGCGCGTCCAGAAGTGACCGGCCAGTTCGCTGCCGAAATCCTGTGGATGTCTGAGGACAGTCTCCTGCCCGGCCGTTCCTATCTACTCAAGATCGGTACAGCCACCACGCCCGCAACTGTGTCGGCGTTGAAGCACCGCGTCGATGTGAACACCTATGAGAAGAAGCCGAGCCGCCAACTCGAAATGAACGGGATCGGCTATTGCAACATGTCGACCGCGCGCCCGATTGCCTTTGACCCCTATCACCGGATTCGGGATATGGGGGCCTTCATCCTGATCGACCGGTTCACCAACCAGACGGTTGGTGCGGGCATGATTGAATTCGGACTGCGGCGGGCCTCCAACATTCATCATCATGCGATGGATGTAACCAAGTCAGACAGAGCTCGGATCAAGGGGCAAAAGCCGGCCATCCTGTGGTTCACGGGGCTGTCCGGTGCCGGAAAGTCGACGGTCGCCAACCTGGTGGAAAGCAAGCTGTCACAGGCCGGGCATCACACTTATTCACTGGATGGCGACAATATCCGCCACGGCCTTAATCGCGATCTCGGCTTTACCGATGGGGACCGGGTCGAAAATGTTCGGCGCATTGGTGAGGTCGGCAAGCTTTTTGTCGATTCCGGCCTGATCGTGACCTGCTCCTTCATTTCACCGTTCCGGGCGGAGCGGCAAATGGTGCGCGAACTTGTCGATGACGGAGAGTTTATCGAAGTCTTCATCGATGCGCCGTTGGAAGTCTGTATCGAGCGGGACCCGAAGGGGCTCTACAAGAAGGCCCAAGCGGGTGAGATCAAGAACTTCACCGGTTTTGACAGCCCCTATGAAGTGCCTGAATCCCCGGAACTGCATATCGAGACCGCCAATCTGAGTGCTGAAGAAGCGGCCGACAAGGTCATCGCAGAACTGAAACGGATGGGGCGTCTGGGCTGACGCCGAGGACTGTTGTGACGGGGCGGCATCGATGGATGGGCCCCGTCATTCTGTCCGGCCCCATGCGACAAAGGCGCCATTGAGATAGCCGGCGTCTTCCTTCGCATAGACGAAGGGGACGCCGTCCGGCGTCAGCACAGCGCCGCCTGCAGCATTGAGCACGGCGTGACCCGCCCCGGTATCCCATTCCATGGTCGGGCCGAAGCGCGGGTAGACATCGGCGGTGCCTTCCGCAATCAGGCAGAACTTCAGTGACGAGCCAGCAGACACGCGTTCGGTAACGCCTTGGGCGTCGGCGAAGGCCAGTGTCGTCTCGTCCGCATGGGAACGGCTCATCACAGCGGTCATGCCGGAGGCCGGGCGAGCGCGGGTCGAAATCAGGGCCAGTGCATCAGCCGAGACGGACTGCCCCGCTTTCAATGTGCCGGCCCAGGCTTGGGTGCCGCCGACGAAAATGCGCTCCCGGGCCGGGGCGAAGACGCAGCCAGCCGTCGGGACGCGGCCTTCGATCAGCGCGATATTGACAGTGAACTCACCATTCTTGTTGATGAACTCCTTGGTGCCGTCGACAGGATCGACAAGAATGAACGCGCCATCTGTCTTCGGTCGGAAACCGGCCGCGAAACTCTCCTCAGCGAGCACCGGGATTTCGGGGAGCAAGTGCGCAAGTTCTGTAAGGATGATTTTTTCAGCCAGTTCGTCAGCGTCGGTCACAGGCGATTTGTCATCCTTCCCGCGGGCTTCGAAATCGGACTCGTATATTTCCATGACCTTGACAGCTGCCAGCGAGCAGATGCGGGCAAATTCGAAGGCAATGGCGTTCTTGTCGTCGAGAGTTGGCATAGCTCGGGTCCAGGTCATAAATACAAGTGGGCGTGATTATTCGGCGTGGTGGAGGCGTAGGCGACAATAGCGATGCTGCCAAGGCCCCGATGCGGATGAACAGGTCGTGCGCTTGAGTGAAGCGGCACAGCTGAGCGACGTTAGCGTGTGTTCAGCGTTATCACCACAAACAAGGTGTGGGTAGCGTCTGGGTACCGCTTGTGCGTGAAGAGTTCGCGGCAGCCGGAAAGCATGCTACCCGCTCAGTGTGAAATTGGAAGGCGCTGCAACGCAGCATCCCGCAGTCGCAAGCTGGAAACCGCGTGTCTGATACCGCTGATACCGTCGACATCACTGTCCTGATCGTCGCCTACAAGAGCGTCGGCACGCTCACGGCCTGCCTTGCAGCGCTGCAGGCGCAAACACGGGCTCCGCGTGAAGTCCTTGTCCTGGAGAACGGGTCGCCAGAGGGCCAACGTGTCGGTCCGGCCGACATGCCGTCCGGTGTCCGACTGATCGAAAGCGAAAAAAATCTCGGCTTCGCCGGTGGCAACAATCTCCTGGCAAGGGCTGCGGGCTCAACATGGTTGGCCCTGCTGAACCCGGATGCCTACGCTCACCCGGACTGGATCGAGCAATTTGAGGCCGCCCGCCGGAAATACCCGGAAATCGCGCTTTTCGGATCGACACAGTTCGCAGCCGGCAAGACCGATGTCCTTGATGGCACAGGCGATTGCTATCATGCGCTTGGACTGGCTTACCGGTCGGGATATGGGCGTCGCGCCGGGCCGTTGGCGGAGGGCGAGGTTTTTGCGGCCTGTGGCGCTGCGATGTTCATTCGCCGCGACGTGTTCGAGGCGCTCGGTGGCTTTGATGAGCGGTTTTTTTGCTACAATGAGGACGTTGATTTGGGGTATCGCGCGCGCCTGAACGGATTGCCGACCGTTCAGTTGGCTGCGGCGATCGTTGATCATGTTGGCTATGGCTCGTCGGGTCGTCGCTCCGAGATCGCGACCTATTATGGCGTCCGCAACCGGCTATGGGTGTTCTTGAAGAACACTCCGGGCTGGTTGTTCTGGCTGCTGTTGCCCGGCCATGTCGCGGTGACGTTTGCGCTTTGGTTGTCGTCGTTTCGATTCGGGCAGGGCGCGTTGTTTGCGCGTGCGATCCGTGACGCCGTTTCGGGACGCGCCGATATCCTCGCGTCGCGCAGGGAGATCCAGGCAAACCGTCGCGTATCACCGATGCGTGTCGCGAGAATGATGAACTGGAATCCAGCGGACTTGTTCACGCGCCGGGCCAAGGTCCGGCCTATCGACGATCAGGGCGCTTGATCCGAGCAGGGCACTGCCTCGAGTGCTGTCAGTTCAACGCGCGACAGGTCCGCTTGGTTCTGGCTGCTGCGCCAGTCCGGCCAAAGACCTACATATCCAAATCCCCACTCGCACGTGGTTGGTGAGAGATCCATGGTGATGGTGTCAAATTCGGGGGCAAGCAGGTGCCGCTCCCAATCCTGTTGACTCCGTCCGGGGGTGAAGAAGTTCAGAAGGGCCTCATCTGCGCCGTTCGAACTGGCGGCTCTCAGCGTGTAAGTCAGCCGGATTCTGTGCCCCTGCAGAGCTTCGATCTCTTCTGTCGTCAGGGTGAAGAACGCGCCCGCAGACTGTATCCCGTCCAACGGGGCTCGAGCGGCAGAAACCCTGGCGAACCGAATCCCGTTCTCGGTCAGGAATTCCACGGTCAAACCATTGCCGACCGTCAACGCTGCCAAGCTTTCGCCCTCGAAGGTGATGCCTTCGGCGCGAATTTCCTCCGGTGTTCGGTGGTTGGTATCTCCGAAGCTCATGGCAGCGGCGATCATGCCGGCGGCCGCGGCAGCGGAGATCGGGTAAAACGCCCAGTCGGGAAGGGAGAGCATTGGTGGCGGAGACCCTTTATTGGGGTGTGACAATGGCGGAAACTTTTGGACTGTTCTGCCATGTCGGTCAAACGGAAGCGCGCCGGGGGCCGGGGTCTGAACCGTCCACCTTTCCGCCGCTTTTCACCGTCATGAATCGGTCTGGAGTCAAAGTCACAGGAGGTGAAGTTGAAGAAGAACTTGAACTTTGGGCCGACGCAGCCGATTCTGGACGTATGAACGTGCGTTCCGACATGCCTGAAGACGCGCTCGAAGTCGTCCTTTCCCGCCTCGACAACGCGATGGGGCGTGTTGAGGGAGTCGCCCGGACGATGCGGGCCCGCGTGCGCAAAGCAGAAATAGCGGCGGTTGAAGCTCGGGACGCCGATGTTGATCGAGCCAATCTGGCCGAAGCGCTTGATGAAGCTCGCGGTCGTGAGGCCGTACTGCAAGACGCGGCGCAGTCGGCTTCGGATGCGCTCGACAGCGCCATCAGCGATCTGCGCGGCCTTTTGACCGAGGAGGGGTGAAGCGATGTCGCGCGTGACCGTCACCCTGAATGGCCGGGATTTCACGATTGGCTGCGAAGAAGGTCAGGAAGCGTATCTGCGCGAGCTCGCCGGAACCTTGGACAAGCGCGTGGCCGAGATTTCTGGCCAGGTCGGGCAGATCGGGGATCTTCGCCTTCTGCTGATGGCCTCGCTCATACTGGTGGACGACCTCAAGGAGGCGGACAGTCGCGTCGAGGCGCTTGAAGGGCAGGCACAGCGTCTGCGGCACGAAAATCGCGGCGCCGCCAGCCTGCATGCCGAGGCTCGCGGGCGCCTCGCCGACCAGCTCAATCGGCTTGCTGATCGCATGGAGCGCTTGGCCGATGCCTTCGAAAACGGTGATGACGAGGCGAGCAGCGACAGTGACGCATCTGCGCAGCGCGACACGCTCGCGGAAGCTGGCGCTTGAGCTTGGTGGCAATCGGCGCCACATAGGGGGTGGCGGTCATCTGCTGCGTACGAGTGGGGCGTTTATCCTGCGGACCGTACACCTCCACGAGGGAACTGCCTCTGTCTGGGACCCTGGTCCCGTTCAAGTGGTGCCCACCTGAACTGTCGGGTTTGTGGGGATATACACGCCCTGACGGCGCAAGTGGAGCCGCCACATGACTTTTCCCGCAGACAAGCCGGCCCTGCGGTCACGGATGATAGAACTGCGCCGCATGGCGGCCGAAAGCCTGCCGGGGGCCGGTGATGACCTGGCCCGGAATTATCCCGGCGCTTGGTTGCCAGCAGCCGGCGCCGCCGTGGCCGGGTATTGGCCATTGACCGGTGAAATCGATCCGCGTCCTCTCATGAAACGTCTGGGCGACCTCGGGCACCCCTTGTGTCTGCCGGTTGTGCAGGGCCATGGTCGGCCGCTCCTCTTTCGCGCCTGGTCCGCCGGTGATGCGCTGGAGCGCCGGCCCATGGGCGTGATGGAGCCTCGCGACGACCGGCCCGCGCTCCGGCCGGGGCTTGTGCTGGTGCCACTGCTGGCTTGCGACCGCTCCGGCAATCGACTCGGCTTCGGCAAGGGCTATTACGACTATACGCTGGCGGCGTTGCGCGCAGCCGGGCAGGTTCGGGCGATCGGACTGGCCTTTGACTGCCAGGTGCTTGCGACAATTCCCGCAGAACGGCATGATCAAGCTTTGGACGGGGTGGTCACCCAGAGCGGTTCAATGCCGTTTCCGGCCCATCCCGGGGCGCCGGATGATCGAGGGATGTCATGACTTTCACCGTCACGCATGATCCCGCCAGTCACGCGGCCTGCCTGACCCATGTCGGACCGGTGGATGCCGAGGAAATCCTGGCGTCACGGCAGGAGCTTCGCGACGTGGCTATCGCCCAATCAGTGCGCGGGGTTTTGATCAATATCCGGGACTCGAGCATCAACGCCGAGCCCGTGCAGATCATCGACAATGTCCAGGGCCTGGTTGATGGACTGGCACCGGGTACGAAATTGGCTTTTGTCAGCAAGGCCGAGGATCAGAAGACGGTGTCCATGATTGTGGCAACCGTTGCCCATTCCTCGGGCCGAAAGGTCGGCCAGTTCCACGAGCTCGAGAAAGCCCTGGGCTGGATCCGGCTGGACTGGGATGCGGCGGTAGCCTCCGGCTTTGTCCCGATTGTCGACTAGCTGGCAGGGCGAGGCGGTGCTGAATGGTCTTGTTGCCATGGAGCGGGCTGTGCGAGCTTTCCCGCCAGCCCACGCTGTGGGGAAGAACCACTTATCCCCCGCACAAACTACCGCAAGCCGTCATCCTGACGAAGGTCAGGACCCAGTCTCGCACACCCGATTTCACCAAACCCTGCAACGACTTCGCGTCGCAGACTGGGTCCCGATTGTCATCGGGATGACGGTGTGTGGGGTGGGAATAGAGGTAAACTTATCCTCCCCCCTCGCCAACCGACATATAATGCCCTCGGTTTTCGGGACGGGAGGCACGAGCTCAGTCACTTGTGCCCGGAAACGAGCGGAGCCTGTCCGCGCGTCGGATGTGACAATCCGAAGCTCCGGCAGGGCGTGCGACCAGGTCGCGGGGCACTAAACGACCGACCCCATCTACCTGACGCATTGGAATCGGGGGCGAGAGCGTCCGGGAAATCTCCCATCTTTTTGTTCCGGAAGGCTTGGCGGGATGTCGAGGACATCACGGACACCGCAGACCACCAACAGGACACCCCGGTGTCCGCCGACATCCCGTTCCCTCCCACACTTCGGCGCAATCGCGGCCGAAGACGCAGGTGTATGGCCTCACACGGGTTACGCGTCTGGTTGCCGCCGCCTGGCACAGCCCGCCGCATTGGCGCTCGCCGACCTGCCAACGCCGCTGGCGGCCCGGGCGGTCTGGCGCGCTGTTGATGCTAGAGTTTGTAGGAGCCGGGTGTTTCGTGAAAAATGGCGTCCGCGTAAGCGACGAAGTCCGGTGACAAGCCAACCCTGCCGAACGATTCCCAGATCTCTCTGCCGCCATCGCAGTCGAGGATGAATTCGAGGTCCTTGAGGACGGCATGCCATTGGCTCTTTGGCAACAGGCCGTCGGCGTGCAGCTCGAACATGACGCTGTAAATCTGTAAAAAATGCCCGATGAGGATACCAAACTGCAGCCGCTCGTCCGGGTCGAGCTGGGCGTAGGACTCGATGCCGCGTCTGAACATTGAAGCGGTCGGCTTGCTGCCCACTGTCAGCGAATGCATCTGCCCTGTCGCTTCGACAAACTGGTAGCGCGCGGCGGCCTGCAATTGCTTGGTGTTCTGGCGGACTTGCAGGGCCAAGTACAGCAGTGTCGGCCCGACCAAGAGGACCGCGACGATCTGCGAAATCAGATAGGCATCGTTCAATGTCATGACGGTTCCCCCACCGCGAGACTGGACGATTCCCCGCTCTGCGTCACGAGTGATAAAAAGGGCGCCTCGCCGGCTGGCAAGGCGCCCCTTCCTTGTTCGGGTGCGTCGTCCTAGTAGCGGTAGTGCTCGGCCTTGAACGGGCCGTGCTGCGGCACGCCGATATAGTCGGCCTGCTCTTCCGACAGCACGGTCAGCTTGGCGCCGAGCTTGTCGAGGTGCAGGGCGGCGACTTTCTCATCGAGATGCTTTGGCAGGATGTAGACTTCGTTGCCGTATTGATCGCCTTTGGTCCACAGCTCGATCTGGGCCAGCGTCTGATTGGTGAAGCTGGACGACATCACGAAGCTCGGATGGCCGGTCGCATTACCCAAGTTCACCAGGCGGCCTTCCGACAGCAGGATGATGCGGTGGCCTTCCGGGAAGTTCACCAGGTCGACCTGCGGCTTCACATTGGTCCACTGATAGTTTTTCAGGCTCTCGACCTGAATTTCATTATCGAAATGGCCGATATTGCAGACGATGGCCATGTCTTTCATGGCGCGCATGTGATCGACGGTGAGGATGTCCTTATTGCCGGTCGCGGTGACGAAGATATCCATCTCGCCGATCACGTCTTCGGCCAGAACGACTTCGAAACCGTCCATGCAAGCCTGCAGGGCGCAGATCGGGTCGATCTCGGTGACGTAGACGCGGGCGCCGGCACCGGCCAGCGATTCCGCCGAGCCCTTGCCGACATCGCCATAACCGAAGACCAGCGCCTTCTTGCCGGCCATCATCACGTCGGTACCGCGACGGATGGCATCGACCAGGCTTTCGCGGCAGCCATAGCGGTTGTCGAATTTCGACTTGGTGACGCTGTCATTGACGTTGATCGCCGGGAAGGGCAGTTCGCCGCGCTTTTGCATCTGGTAGAGACGCATAACGCCGGTCGTGGTCTCTTCGGACACGCCCTGGATGGCGGCCTTGGCCTTGGCGAACCAGCCCGGGGTCGCAGCAATGCGCTTCTTGATTTGCGCGAACAGGAAGGTTTCTTCCTCGGATTTCGGATGGTTGAGAACGGACGGGTCGTTCTCGGCCTTCTCGCCAAGGATCAGATACATGGTGGCATCGCCGCCATCATCGAGGATCATGTTGGCAGTTTCGCCGTTCGGCCAATGGAAGATGGCGTCGGCATAGTCCCAGTATTCTTCCAGCGTTTCGCCTTTGGTGGCGAAAACCGGCACGCCGGTCTCAGCGATCGCCGCGGCAGCGTGGTCCTGGGTCGAGAAGATGTTGCAGGAGGCCCAGCGGACTTCGGCGCCGAGCGCGGTCAGCGTCTCGATCAGGATCGCGGTCTGCACGGTCATGTGCAGCGAGCCGGCGATGCGGGCGCCTTTCAGCGGCTGGCTGTCCTTGTACTCTTCGCGCAGGGCCATCAGGCCCGGCATTTCGATCTCGGCCATGTCGAATTCGATCCGGCCCCATTTGGCCAGCGACATGTCCTTGACGACATAGGGTTTGTCCGCAGCAAATTGCGTCATGACCATCAGGTCCTTCTGTATCGGTGTTCTCAGGGCGATAGGGCCGGTGACTTGGCCCAGCTCATATCAGGATCAAAGGAGAGAGCGAAGCTCGTCGGCGAGATCGGTGCGCTCCCAGGAAAAGGCACCGTCATCGGTCGGCGTCCGGCCGAAATGCCCATAGGCGGCCGTTCGGGCGTAAATCGGCTTGTTCAATTGCAGGCGCTCACGGATGCCACGCGGTGACAGATTGGCCAGTTGACGCAAGGCGTTTTCCAGCTTGGCTTCGTCAACGCGGCCGGTGCCGTGCAGGTCGACATAAAGCGAGAGCGGCTTGGAAACGCCGATCGCGTAGGAAACCTGGATTGTGCAGCGCTTGGCCAGTTCGGCAGCGACCACATTCTTGGCCAGCCAGCGGCAGGCATAGGCGGCCGAGCGGTCGACCTTGGTCGGGTCCTTGCCGGAGAAGGCGCCGCCACCATGCGGTGCGGCACCGCCATAGGTGTCGACAATGATCTTGCGGCCGGTCAGGCCGGCATCCCCGTCCGGTCCGCCGATCACGAAGGTGCCGGTCGGGTTGACGTAAAACTCGTCTTCCGGCGGGAACCAGCCCTCGGGCAGAACCTCGGCGACGACCGGGCGAACCAGTTCGCGGATATCCGCTTGGCTCAGTCCGTCCTTGTGCTGGGTCGAAACGACGACAGAGGTGACGCCGGCAGGGACGCCGTTCTCGTAGCGCATGGTCACCTGCGACTTGGCGTCGGGCTCGAATTCCGGGCGGGCGCCGGATTTGCGAAGTTCGGCCATGCGCTTGAGAATCTGGTGCGAATAGGTGATCGGCGCCGGCATGAGCTGCGGCGTTTCGTCCGAGGCGTAGCCGAACATGATGCCCTGATCGCCTGCCCCCTCATCCTTGTCGCCGCTGGCATCAACGCCCTGGGCGATATGCACTGATTGCTCGTGCAGGAAGTTCTGCAGATTGGCGGTCTGCCAGTGGAAGCCATCCTGCTCATAACCGATATCACGTACGGCTTCGCGGGCGGCCGCCTCGATCTCGCCATCGTCGATCTCTGCGGCGCAACGGACTTCGCCGGCCAGCACGATCTGGTTCGTGGTGGTCAGGGTCTCGCAGGCGACACGCGCTTCCGGGTCCTTGCCCAGGAAAAGGTCGACAATGGTGTCGGAAATGCGGTCGCACACCTTGTCCGGATGGCCTTCGGAAACACTTTCGGACGTGAAGATGTAGGAAGAACGGCTCACTGTGGAATCCTCATATAAGGAAAGCTTTATATCGTCGGGTAGACCAGATGTGGCGAGCGGATGCAAGCCTTGTGCGCTTCGCAGAAGATTTCACCAGCCCATATAGGCGCCGCTGTCCAATACGCCAATTCACCCCTAGCCAATCACATCATATAAAGATATCTTTATGTCGTGATGTTGATATCGTTTGGGTCGATGGTCGATGGTCGCTGGCGAACGCGATCTGTCGGTGGACATTTTATCGGTGAAAGGTGCCCCATGAGTGCGGATGGACAGACAGCGCGGAACACGAATGGCCTGGCCGTTTCGTTCGAATTCTTCCCGCCGAAGACCGACGCGATGGAGGCGACGCTTTGGGAGTCGATTTCGCGCCTCGAACCGCTCCAGCCTGACTTTGTGTCGGTGACTTACGGTGCTGGCGGGTCAACCCGCGACCGGACACACCGCACCGTGCACCGCATTGTCGAGGAAACCTCGATCCGGCCGGCCGCCCACCTCACTTGTGTCAGCGCAACGCGCGAGGAGGTCGACACGGTTATCCGCGACTACTGGCGGTCCGGTGTTCGGCATATCGTGGCGCTGCGCGGTGATCCGCCGGATGCGATCGGCGGCGCCTATGTTCCGCCGGCAGGCGGCTATGCCAACGCCGCCGAACTGTCGCGCGGCATCCGTGATGTCGGTGATTTCGAAATTTCCGTCGGTTGTTATCCGGAGACGCATCCGGAGAGTCCGAATGCCGATTTCGACATTGATTTGCTCAAGGCAAAGATCGATGGCGGGGCGACCCGTGCAATCACGCAATTTTTCTTCGACCCGGATATCTATTTCCGTTTCCGGGACCGGGCAGCGCGGGCAGGCATCACGATCCCGATCATTCCCGGCGTGATGCTGCAGCCGAACTTTAAAGGCCTCAAACGCATCGCCGGCCTGTGTGGCGCCAGCCTGCCGAATTGGCTGCATGAGGCCTATGAGGGCCTTGATGACGATGCCGGCACGCGTCAGCTCGTGACGGCGCATGTGGCGGCAAAATTGTGCGGCAAGCTGCGGACCGGCGGCGTCGACGGGTTCCACTTCTACACGCTCAACCGCGCCGAGCTGGCTTTGTCGACCTGTCAGTTGTTGGGCGTGAAGGCCTGCGAACGCGAAAGCGAGGCGGTGGCGTCATGACCCGGATTGATCGTATCAGCGCGCTCGAGCAGGTCGCGAGCGAGCGCATTCTCATTCTCGATGGTGCCATGGGCACGCAGATCCAGGACCTGAAGCTGGACGAAGCCGGCTATCGCGGTGAGCGCTTTGTCGACTGGGGCGTCTCGATCAAGGGCAATAACGACATTCTCAACCTGTCGGCTCCCGACGCGGTCAGGGCAATCCATCACGCTTATTTCGAGGCTGGCGCCGATATTGTCGAAACAAACACGTTCTCGGCGACCGCGATCGCGCAAGCGGACTACGAAATGCAGGCGCTGGCGCCGGAAATTGCCCGCGAGGGCGCACGTCTGGCGCGCGAGGCAGCTGACTGCTTCGCTGCAGATACCGGGCGCGTGTGCGGTGTTGCCGGTGCGATCGGGCCGACCAACAAGACGTTGTCGATCTCACCGGATGTGAATGATCCCGGGCATCGTGATGTTGATTTCGAGACCGTGCGGGCAACCTATTATGAGCAGGCCGAGGCGATGGCGCCTCATGTCGACTTTTTTCTCATTGAAACCGTTTTCGACACGCTCAATGCCAAGGCGGCGATCAAGGCATTGCTCGATTTACGCGCCAGCTCGGGTGAGCACGTCCCGATCATGATTTCCGGAACAATCACGGACCGGTCGGGACGGACGCTGTCCGGTCAGACGGCGGAGGCCTTCTGGTACTCGGTCCGGCATGCCCGGCCGTGGGCTGTTGGACTCAATTGTGCCTTGGGGGCCGATGAGATGCGGCCCTATATCAGTGAAATTTCGCGCGTCGCCGACACCTTGATCCTGGCCTATCCGAACGCCGGCCTGCCCAATGATATGGGCGAGTATGACGAGACTCCCGACCAGACAGCCGCGCATCTTGGTGAATGGGCGAACTCCGGCTTGGTCAATATTCTCGGCGGGTGCTGCGGCACAACGCCGGATCATATCCGCGCCATCGCAGCGGCGGCGAAATCCGCGGATCCACGCCGTCCCGCCCGACGCAAGCGCGCCACGCGCCTGTCGGGTCTGGAACCTTTCGAACTGGCGTCCTGAGGCCCTGTTTCATGTCCAAATCTGTACCCAGTTTCGTCAATGTCGGCGAGCGTACCAATGTGACCGGCTCAGCCCGCTTCCGGAGGCTGATCACCGAGGGTGATTATACCGAGGCCGTGTCCGTTGCCCGTCAGCAGGTCGAGAACGGCGCCCAGATCATCGATGTGAACATGGATGAGGGCTTGCTCGACAGCGTTGAAGCGATGACCCGTTTCATGCGTCTGATCGCCGGCGAGCCCGACGTGGCGCGCGTCCCGGTCATGGTCGACAGCTCCAAATGGGAGGTGATCGAGGCCGGGCTGCAGAACACGCAAGGCAAGGCCATCGTCAATTCGATCAGTCTCAAGGAAGGCGAGGCTCAGTTCCGCGAGCATGCCGGCAAATGCCTGGCCTATGGCGCGGCGGTCGTGGTGATGGCCTTTGACGAGACCGGCCAGGCGGACACCGCAGCCCGCAAGTACGAGATTTGTGAGCGGGCCTACAAAATCCTGGTCGACGAAATCGGTTTCCCGCCGGAAGATATTATCTTCGACCCGAATATCTTTGCCGTGGCGACCGGGATCGAGGAGCATAACAACTATGCCGTCGATTTCATCGAGGCGACCCGGCGTATTCGTGACAATCTGCCGGGCTGCCACGTCTCGGGCGGCCTGTCGAACATCTCCTTTTCCTTCCGCGGCAATGAAACCGTGCGCCGCGCCATGCATTCGGTCTTCCTCTACCACGCCATCAAGGCGGGGATGGATATGGGCATCGTCAATGCCGGCCAGCTCGACATTTATGACGATATCGAACCCGAGCTGCGGGAACTGGTCGAGGACGTCATCCTCAATCGCCGCGCTGACGGGACTGACCGCCTTCTCGAGGCGGCTGAACGCTATCGCGGTCAGGGCGCCGGACCGGCCAAGGTGCGTGATCTGAAATGGCGTGATGCCCCGGTCGGTGATCGCATCCGTCATGCCCTCGTCCACGGCATCAATGAATTCATTGTCGACGACACCGAAGAGGCCCGTACGTCTTTTGACCGGCCGCTGCACGTGATCGAGGGGCCGCTGATGGACGGCATGAATGTCGTCGGCGACCTGTTTGGCGATGGCAAGATGTTCCTGCCGCAAGTGGTCAAGTCGGCTCGCGTGATGAAGCAGGCCGTTGCCCACCTCATCCCGTTCATGGAGGAGGAAAAGGCCCTGACCGGCGATCAGGGCAAGTCGAACGGCAAGATTGTCATGGCCACCGTGAAGGGCGATGTGCATGACATTGGCAAGAACATCGTCGGCGTCGTGCTGCAATGTAACGGTTATGACGTGATCGATCTTGGCGTGATGGTTCCGTGTGAGAAAATCCTCGAGACGGCGCGCAAGGAAGGCGCGGATATCATTGGCCTGTCCGGTCTGATCACCCCCTCGCTCGACGAGATGGTGTTTGTGGCGTCCGAGATGGAGCGTCAGAAGGTCGATATCCCGTTGCTGATCGGTGGCGCGACGACCAGTCCCGCGCACACGGCGGTCAAGATTGATCCGTCGATCCATGTGGCGCCCGTCGTCCATGTGCATGACGCCAGCCGGGCGGTCGGTGTGGTCTCGAAACTTCTGTCGGATCAGCGCGATGCCTATGCAGGCGAGGTCAAGGCGGAACTGGCCAAGATACGCGAGCGCCGTCTTGCCGCCCGCTCGGCGAAGGCCCGTTTGCCGATCGCGCGGGCGCGGGAGAACGCTTGGGATTGCGATTGGTCCACCTATGAACCGCCGGTGCCGAACCGCCCCGGTGTCACCACGCTCCAGCCGGATCTCGCCAGCTTGGTCGATTATATCGACTGGACGCCCTTCTTCTTTACCTGGGAGCTCAAGGGCAGTTATCCGGCCATTTTCGAGGACCCCAAGCGCGGTGAGGCGGCCAAATCCCTGTTTGCCGATGCCCAGGTGATGCTGGACCGGATCGTCAAAGAGCAATTGCTGCAGCCACGCGCCGTGGTCGGGTTCTGGCCGGCCAATCGCGATGGTGATGATGCCGTCCTGTTCACCGATGACACGCGTGAGACCGAATTGGTGCGGTTTTACGGGCTGCGCCAGCAAGCCGCCAAGGACAATGATCGCCCGCATCTCAGCCAGTATGATTTCCTGGCGCCCGCCGGTCACGCAGACTGGATCGGGGGGTTCGCTGTGACGGCTGGCGACAATGCGGAGCTTTTGGCGCGTTTTGAGGCCGATAAGGACGATTACAATTCCATCCTGTTCAAGGCGCTCTCCGACCGTTTGGCTGAGGCGGCTGCCGAATGGCTGCATGAGCGGGTGCGTCGTGAGCATTGGGGCTATGCGCCGGACGAAGAATTTTCCAATCGCGACCTGATTTCAGAGGCCTATGACGGCATCCGGCCAGCGCCGGGTTATCCGTCCCAGCCCGATCACTCCGAGAAGCGGACCCTGTTCGGCTTGCTCGATGCCCAGGAAAAGGCGGGCATCGGCCTGACCAATTCCTTCGCCATGATGCCGGCCTCGTCGGTGTCCGGCATCTACCTGTCACATCCCGACAGCCATTACTTCGCCGTTGGCCGGATCCTGCGCGATCAGGTCGAGGATTATGCGCGTCGCAAGGGCTGGACGCTTGAAGAGGCCGAACGGTGTCTGGCCCCGATCCTTGACTATGTCCCCGGTGCCGTGGACGCCGCCTGATCCGGATGTATCAGTCATGACTTGGACATTCGGTGCCTGATGCGCCATATCCGTCGACCTGATCGCAGACGGAGTCCTTATTCATGCGCCTGGCCTTTTTTGGAGACATTGTCGGCAAGACCGGCCGCCGCGCGATCGAGGACCATCTGCCACGCGTGCGCGAGGTGTTAAAACCCGACTTCATCGTCGTCAACGCCGAGAATGCGGCGGCCGGGTTTGGTGTTACCGAAAAGATTTGCAACCAGTTGTTTGATCTGGGCGTCGATGTGCTCACGCTGGGCAATCACGCGTGGGATCAGCGTGAGACGTTGAGCTTCATTGACCGCGAGCCGCGTCTGCTGCGTCCCGCCAATTATCCGGTCGGCTCGACCCCGGGCGCCGGCGCCAATCTCTATGATCTGCCGGATGGGCGCCGGGTCTTTGTCATGAATGTGATGGGCAATCTCTTCATGGAGTCGCTGGATGACCCTTTCACAGCGGTCGAGCGAGAGCTTTCCGCGGCGCCGCTGGCGGTGGTTGCGGACGCCGTAATCGTCGATTTCCACGGGGAGGCGACGAGTGAGAAAATGGCGATGGGGGCCTTCTGCGACGGTCGGGCGAGCCTCGTTGTCGGCACGCACACCCATGTCCCGACAGCCGATGCGCGCGTGTTGCCGGGCGGCACGGGCTATCAGACCGATGCCGGCATGTGCGGTGACTATGACAGCGTGATTGGCATGGACAAGGAAGAGCCCCTGCGCCGTTTCACGACACGCATGCGGTCCGGCCGCTTCGAGCCGGCGACCGGCGAAGCGACCATGTGCGGCGTCTTTGTGGAGACCGATGACAGCACGGGTCTGGCGCTTCGCTGCGAGCCGATCCGGCTCGGCGGGCAACTCGCCGAAGCGCTTCCCGCGTGATGTGACAATTTTGCTGCGATGCAGCGGATTCCCTGTGGTTCGCCGTTGCCACTGCTTGATGTGCGCAAAATCGTCGATACCGTATCTTGACGTCGCGCCGCTGCCGCTGTGACCCCGATCACGGTCGGTCAGGCGGGAAGGGCGCAGAATGTCATTTGGTGGGGCGGGAATGGGCCCCGACCGAGTGACACGAGGTGTCAGGGGGAGAGCGTGTTCAAACAAACGATCCGGTTCGATGACGTGCGGTCGGCACACGAGTTCGACCAGCATCTCGCCGCTTTCCTGCGCGCATTCGATGCCGAGGAGGGCCATGACGACGCCTGCGTCTTTGCTACGGGTGGCGTCGATGGAGACGCCTATGTCCGTGTTGTTCAGACAGACAGCGCATTGGTGCTGGGGCGATTGTTGAATTATTTGTCGGCCAGAGATTTTCCGCCCGCGACGTCAGTTCGCGCCCATTACGCGGAGTTGGCCAACTGAGTTTGGCATCTGTTGTCGTTGACCAGAGCGTCGCTTCCTGACACAGCGCGGTTGTAATGTCGCGTCGATCTGCTTCATTCATGTCCTCGATTGTTAGCGGGAGGAAACGCTGTGGCGTTGGTTGTACCGGTTATCATGTCCGGCGGGTCAGGAACACGGCTCTGGCCGCTATCCAGGACCGCTCATCCAAAACAGCTCCATGCTCTGGTTTCCGACATGACGATGATTCAGGAAACCGTCTCCCGGGTCGCCGAAACGCGGAAAGATTTCCGCTTTGCTCCGCCGATTGTGATTCTCAACGAACGTCAGCACGCACTCGCCCGCCTTCAGCTTGATGCGCTCGGCGTTCGACCATCCCATTTTGTCGTCGAGCCGGTTGCCCGCAACACGGCTGCAGTCGCTGCAGTGGCTGCAACGCTGGTCGCTCGGGAACATGGTGATGATGCGATCGTATTGCTGTTGCCGGCCGACCACCATATTCGGAAGCCCGACGCGTTCCACGACGCGATCGAAGCCGCTTTGTCACTGGCAAATTCGGACCACATAATTACCTTTGGTATCGAGCCGTCCACGCCGGAAACCGGCTATGGCTATATCGAACGCGGTGAACCCGTCGCGACCGGCTACCGGGTCAAGCGGTTTACTGAAAAGCCTGTCAGGGAGGTTGCCGAACGCTTCGTCGCGGCCGGTGATTTTTACTGGAATGCCGGCATATTTATGTTCGGGTCAGGCGCTGTGCTTGCGGAGATGGATGCGCTTTGTCCGGATATCTCCGTGATCAGTCGCGAAGCCTTGGCCAATGGAATGGTTGACGGCGACCTCATCACGCTGTGCGCCGACGCTTTTTCGCGATGCCCGGCCAATTCGTTCGACTATGCGGTGATGGAAAAGACGGAACGGGCTGCCGTCATTCCTGCAGACATCGGATGGTCCGATGTCGGTGCCTGGAACGCGTTGTGGGAGATCGCTGACGACAAGACGCCCGAAGGGAATGTTTCCCGCGGTGACGTTCATTTCGTCGATACACAGAATTCCTACGTAATGGCCGCCGGGCGCCGTGTCGGGGTCGTGGGTTTGGACAATGTCGTTATCGTGGTCACGGATGATGCGGTTTTGGTGAGCGACGGGGCGCGGACGCAGGATGTCAAGGTATTGGTCAATGCTCTCGTTGATGAGGGGCGTGGCGACCTGCTCTGAATGACGCGGCAATGTGGCGCAAAGTATGGTGTTTGGCTGACATTCTCGGTAGAGAAAACGCCTCGAATCCGCAGGAACAGGAAACTCGACCATGGCCGGACACTCCAAATGGGCCAATATCCAGCACCGCAAGGGGCGCCAGGACAAGCTGCGTTCCAAGCTGTTCTCGCGCCTGTCCAAGGAAATTTCCATCGCCGCGAAGATGGGCGGCCCCGATCCGGATGCCAATCCGCGCCTTCGCCTCGCCATCGCCAACGCCAAAGGGCAGTCGATGCCCAAGGACAATATCCAGCGCGCGGTCGACAAGGCCTCGGGCGGCGATGGCGATGATTTTGAAGACATCCGCTATGAGGGTTTCGGTCCGGCCGGAATCGGCGTGATCGTCGAGGTCTCGACCGACAACCGCAATCGCGCGGCCGCTGAAGTCCGCACTGCTTTCGCCAAGAATGGCGGGAATCTTGGCGAGACCGGCTCGGTCGCTTTCATGTTCGATAATGTCGGCGAGATCCGCTATCCGCTGTCGACTGTTGACGAGGATGACATGATGGAGGCCGCCATCGAAGCGGGCGCCGAAGATGTCGGGTCCGAACCAGGCGATGAGGACAATGAAGGCGAGCATGTGATTTACACCGCCCGTGAAGACCTCATGGAAGTGGTGGGAAATCTCTCCGAACGTTTTGAGGATCCGTCCTCGGCCAAGTTGATCTGGAGGCCGCAAAACCTCATCGAAGTCACCGGCGACAAGGTCGGCTCCTTGATGAAGATGATGGAAACGCTCGAAGATTGTGACGACGTACAGAACGTTTATGCCAATTTTGACATTTCCGATGAGGATATGGCGCAACTCGACGGCTAGCGCCGTGGGGGCTTGGGGGGTGTTTTGAATTCGTTGGAACGGTTCGCCGACTGGGGGGTCAATGTCGCCCTGCCATTTTGGGCCGGTCATGCCTGGGACAGGCGAAGCGGCGGATTTCTCGAATCTCTCAGCCTCGACGGCAGGCCGGTCACCGGCGACACACGGCGGGTCCGCACCCAAGCACGCCAGGTCTATGTCTTTGCGCGCGCGCATCTTGCCGGATGGTGTGATGGTTTTAACCTTGCCGTTGACGGTTTCGAGTTGCTCGAGCGCCGCGCGAAATCACCGGACGGCAAGCCGGGCTGGGTCCATCGTCTGAGCGATTCAGGCGAGGTCGAGGATCCGATGCGGGATCTCTATGATCATGCCTTCCTGTTGCTGGCCTTGGCGTGGCTGCATCGATTGACGCGGGACAGTTATTACCGGAACAGTGCCGACGCGTTGATCGCATATCTCGACGACGCATTTGGCCATCCGGCAGGCGGCTATTGCGAGAATGTCGGTGGTGCTGCGCTGCCGCGCCGCCAGAACCCGCATATGCACTTCTTTGAATGTTTGCTCGCTTGGCACGAAGCGACAGCGGACCCGGAATACCTGCGCCGGGCCGGTCATATCCTTACGCTCTTGGAGGATCGGTTCATGGTCGCGCCGGGCGGCTTTCTCGCCGAGCATTTTGACAATGAACTGCGCCCGGCACCTCGCCCCGATGAGGGGCTTTTGGTCGAACCGGGCCACGAACTTGAATGGGTGTGGCTGCTCGACGAGGGTCGAGAAGCGGGTCTGGCGGTTCGGGAAAATTTGCCCGACGAGTTGTACGCACATGCCTGTCGGTTCGGGCGCAATGCCAAGACCGGCTTCATGATGAGTGCCATTTCCGGAGCCGGCGATATTATCGACGGGGGCAGTCGGACCTGGGTACAAACGGAGTGGTTGCGCGCCGCGCTCGCTCGCCAGCGTCTGAGCCATGTCGATGGCGGGAGCGAGGTCGAACGTGCTGCTGCGCAACTGCTGCAGCATCACATTGACCCGGCCCTTCCGGGCGGTTGGATCGACCAGGTCGATGCGTCCGGTCAGCGGGTTGCTGACCGCATGCCGGCCAGCACGCTCTATCACCTGCTCGGTGCGGTCGTGGAGGCCGATCGCGCGGGTTCCAAGGACCATGAAAGCGCGTCCGACGCCTTGTGAAGCGACCGCCCTGCCAATAGGTTGTCATTTCCACTCTGAGCGCAGGAAGTCCCGTGTCCGATACCGATTTGAACGCCCATGCCGAACGCCTGTCCGGCCTTTCTCTCCGTGCGCTGGCCGAGGCTGGCGAAGATCGTTCCAAAGCCCTGATCCTGAGCGCGGCAGGCCTCGAACTTGACGCGACCAAACAGCGTCTCGATGAGGCGGCCCTGCAGGCCCTGTTTGCCCGTGCCCGCGCGAGCGGACTTGAAAGCAAACGCGATGCGCTTCTTTCGGGCGCAATTGTGAACGCTACCGAAGGCCGCCCGGCCTTGCACATGGCCTATCGTGAGGGCGGCAATCTCGCGGGCAGTGATGCGGCAGCATTGGTCAAGCGGACACAGGCCGAGACGCGTGATTTCGCCGAGCGTGTACGTTCCGGTGCCTATGCGCCGTCCGGGGTCAGGATCAGCCGCGTCGTCAATATCGGGATTGGTGGGTCGGATCTGGGGCCGCGTTTGGTTGCGGATGCGCTGGCTGACCATGCCGATGGCGGCCCTGAGCTTCGATTCGTCGCCAGCCTCGATCCCAGCGACCTCAAACATGCGGTCGCCGGGGCAGAGCCGGCCGCGATCCTGTTCATCGTTGCCTCGAAATCCTTCTCGACCCAGGAAACCCTGATGTCCGGCGAAGCCGCCCGGGATTGGCTGGCCGGGCATGTCGGCGCCGACAAGGCGGGGGCCCATTTCGCAGCCGCATCGGCTGCGCCCGAGAAGGCCAAGGCCTTCGGGATTGATCCCTCGCTGGTGTTTGATTTCCCGGACTGGGTCGGGGGCCGTTATTCCGTCTGGAGTGCGGTTGGATTGGCGCTCGAGATCGGCCTTGGTCCGGATGTCTTCCAGGCCTTCCGCGATGGCGCAAAAGCCATGGACACGCACTTCGCGACAGCGCCGCTTGAGCGCAACATGCCGGTTCTCAAAGGGTTGATCGATGTCTGGAACCGGATCGGCCTGGACTATCCGGCCCGCTGTGTCGCCGCTTATTCGGCCCGACTGGGAAAGTTGGCGGACTATTTCCAGCAGCTGGAAATGGAATCGCTCGGCAAGTCCGTGACGGTCGACGGCAAGCCCGGCTCAACCCCGGGCGGAGCGTTGGTGTGGGGCGGCAATGGTACTGAGATCCAGCACTCCTTCTTCCAGTGGCTGCATCAGGGCGGTGACGTGGTGCCGGTCGATTTCATCGGCATCGCGCGGCACTTTTCCAGCTCTGATGCGCGTGAGCAGGCACTTGCCGCGAACATGGCAGCGCAAGGTGCGGCCCTGCTCGACGGTCGCAAGATTGATCCGGCGATCGAACCGGAGCTTGCCAGTCACAAGTCCATGCCGGGCGGCCGACCATCATCAACCCTGTTGCTCGATGACCTGACGCCGGCAACGCTTGGGGCGCTTATCGCACTGCACGAACACAAGGTTTTTGTCGAAAGCGTGCTCTATGACATCAATCCGTTCGACCAATGGGGTGTCGAGCTGGGAAAAGTGCTGACCAAGGGGATTTTGGACGGCGATATATCCAGCTATGACGCCTCCACAAAAGCCTTGCTCGCAAGGACAGGCCTGATATCCGGCTAGCGGCCGGCCCGGCGCATGGAGACGCTCGCATGACCACGCTTTCCACCTCGGTTTCGATGTCCGATATGGCCAATGCCATCCGGGCGCTGTCGATGGATGCCGTCGAGCGGGCCAATTCCGGTCACCCCGGCATGCCGATGGGCATGGCCGATGTGGCAACGGTGTTGTGGGCCAAGCATATGAAGTTTGATCCGACCGCGCCGGGCTGGGCGGATCGCGACCGCTTTGTCCTGTCAGCTGGCCATGGCTCGATGCTGCTTTATTCCTTGCTGCACCTGACCGGGTTTGAAGACATCACCCTCGATGAGCTGAAGAATTTCCGGCAGATCAACAGCCTCACCGCCGGCCATCCGGAATATGGACATACACCGGGTGTGGAAGCGACCACTGGACCGCTGGGGCAGGGTATCTCGATGTCGGTCGGCATGGCCCTCGCCGAGCGCATGATGAATGCCCGCTATGGCGACGAGCTGGTCGATCACCGCACCTGGGTGATCGCGTCCGACGGTGACCTGCAGGAAGGTATCTCCCACGAGGCGATCTCGCTGGCCGGCCATCTCGGGCTCAACCGCCTGTGTGTCCTTTGGGACGATAACGAGATTTCCATCGACGGTCCGACCGATCTTTCCGAGAGCACTGATGTGATCAGACGTTTCGAGGCAGCCGGCTGGGCGGTTTCGCGCATTGATGGCCATGATCACGCGGCCATCGACGCCGCCCTGCAGGCCGCGCGTTCGTCCGACAAGCCGGTCCTGATTGCGTGCCGCACGACGATCGGTTTCGGGGCGCCGACCAAGGCCGGTACGGCGGGCAGCCATGGCGCGCCGCTCGGCGACGAGGAGATCGCCGGTACGCGCAAGGCGCTGGGCTGGACGTCGGCGCCGTTCGATATCCCCGCCGACATCCTCGATGCCTGGCGCGCGACGGGTTCGGCGGATTCCCATCAGGCCTGGCAGGACCGTCTCGCCGGCTCGGAGAAGGCCGATGACTTCGTGTCACAGATATCCGGTGAGCCCGGAGAGGCCGAACTCGCTGCGCTTGATGCCTGGCGTCGCAAGGTTGCCGAAGACAAGCCGGCCGTCGCATCGCGGGCCGCTTCCGGGCAGACGCTGGCGGCCATCATCGGCGACTGGCCGAGCCTGGCGGGTGGCTCTGCCGACCTGGCGGGCTCCAATCTGACAAAGACGCCAGGCGTGGGTATCGTCAAAGCGGGCGACTATGCCGGACAGTACATTCATTTCGGCGTGCGAGAGCATGGCATGGCGGCCTGTGCCAACGGCATGTCCCTGCATGGCGGTTTCCGGCCGCATGTCGCGACCTTCCTGGTCTTTGCCGATTACTGTCGCCCCTCGATGCGCCTGTCCTCGCTCATGCACCAGCCCGTGGTCTATGTGATGACGCACGATTCCATCGGCCTGGGAGAAGACGGTCCGACGCACCAGCCGGTCGAGACACTGGCATCGCTACGCGCCATTCCGAACATGCATGTCTTCCGGCCGGCCGACGCGCTGGAAACGGCAGAAGCCTGGGATCTCGCACTGCGTCGGATCGACGGCCCGTCCGTCCTGGCGCTATCGCGCCAGAAACTGCCTTTCCTGCGCGACGATGACGGCAGCGAAAACCGTTCGGCGCGCGGCGCTTATGTGCTCTCTGACAGTAATGGTGCGCCGGATGTTGTGCTGGTCGCGACCGGCTCGGAGGTTTCGCTGGCCGTCGAGGCCGCGTCGGCGCTCCGCGGCAAAGGGCGCAGTGTTCGCGTGATCTCGGCACCTTGCCTCGATCTCCTGCTTGAGCAGGGCGATGACCATATTGATGATCTCTTCCCCGCCGGTATCCCGGTGGTCGCCTGCGAGGCGGCACTGCGTTTCGGTTGGGACCAGATCATCGGGCGCAAAGGCGCGTTTGTCGGCATGACCGGCTTTGGTGCGAGCGCGCCCGCGGAGACCTTGTACGAGCATTTCGGCATCACAGCGGAGGGCATCGTCAACGCCGCCGAAAGTTTGCTCGCATAGGCGGTCGCGACATCCGGACCGTCTGGGAACAGACTAGTCAGTGCCGCCAGTGCGCGGGGGCGCGGTGGCGCGCAATCCGGCTTGGACGGCGGCCTGTGGCAGCTGCGCGATATAGCCACAATCGGCTGAGCCGAACCATAATTCCTGGTCCACCGACAGTGTCATGTTCGAGATATGGCACAATTGGCTGTGTGTGCCGTGCAGCGACGAGATGATCGTGCCGTCCTGTTCGTTGATCACCGCAATGAAGGCGTTCGGCCGCCCACCGGTCGGTTGCACCCAGCGGGGCAGCCGCGAAACGATCCGCGCAAGCCACGGGTTGCGGCGGATTGTTCGCAGGGTCGGGTCGCGCTGGGCGGGGAAGGCGATGAACAAGTGGCCTGAACCGTCGGTCGCCAACCCGTCTGGTAGTCCGGGCAGATTTTCGACGAAAACTTCCGACTCGCCGCGTCTCGGTCCGTCCACCCAATAGCGGAGTATCCGGTAGCGGAAGGTTTCAGCGATATAGATGGATTGCCGGTCTGACGCGACAGCCAGGCCGTTGGGAAAGTAGAGCCGGTCCGCCGCCAGACGGGTTTGATGCGTTCGCGGATCCCAAACATAAAGCGCGCCGTGCGGCCGGTTTTCCAGCATGTCGTCGCGATGGCTGTTCCGGTCGGGGTCATTGCCAAGCATGACCGAGGAGTCGGTGAAATATATCTCGCCATTCGGCGTGACGGCGAGGTCGTTGGCATATCCGAAGGGGTAGCCGGGGACGCCGGCGCTGACCTGGGTGGAACTGCCGGTGATGGTATTGACTGCGAACAAACCGTTCGCGGTGGTGGCTCCGAGCGTGCCCGCATTGATCCAGCTTAGGCCGAGCACGGGAGCGGTGTCGAAGTCTGCGATCACGGTTCCGGGCGTGCTTGCTTGTGCGGGGTCGATGCGGACGACCTCGCCGGTAAGATTTCCGTAGTAGAGGGCGCCGTCCGGTCCGAGTGCGATGCTGCGGGCAGCGCCTGAAGCACCAACATTTACGAAGCGGGCTGTGTCCAGTGCCGCGTTCGGAGCCAGCGGTCCGGCCATCGCCGGCGGCTCCGGCTCATCCCAGTAAACCGGGTTGATCGACGAAGGCCACATCAGCCACAGCACTGCGAAAACCGCCGCCAGACCCAGAATTGTGACACCGAAACGCAATGGCCTACCTGCCTGCAAACAAGTGAGCGGCCCGGAGGTGCCGGGCCGCTTCAGGGAGCCGCATGTAGAGTTTTAACCATACCGTCCGCAAGTGATTGGCAGGTTTTGAATTATAACCTGCGGTTTCGCGGACTGCCGATCACGTCGGCACGATGAGGCCGAAAGCGTGCAATTTGGCGAGTGTTTCGATCGCGCCGGCCTCGTCCTGACCGGCAAAGCTGGCCGCGGTGACCGTGCCGCCATCAAGCAGGATGTGCAGGCCGGCCTCGGCCTCTGCGGCAAAGCGCACTTCGCCGCCCGCCGTGATGATGACGTTCTCCTCGCCATCACCGGCAAACCGCCACGGCACGAAGGGGCGCAAGCGGAAAGCCTGGCCAGGTTTGCCGGGTGCAAGATATCCGTTGATCGTACCCCTTGTGTTGGGCACGCGTGAGCGGATGAAGCTGTCGACGAAGAAGTCCATCGCCCCGTCGACGCTCATCTCGCTGGCCAGGGTCTCGGTCATGGCCTTGAAATATGATGCAGCTTCGCTGCGGTCAAAATTGGGATCGGCGAAACCCGGCGGCAGCGAACGGCGCATGGCCGGCGTGCGCAGTGCCACCTCGGAGACCGCTTCCAGCATCAGGTCGGCCCAGGTCTTGACGATCAGACCCAGCGTCACGTGCAGCGATGCGGTGTCGCCATGGGTCTGGGCGTCATGCATCAGGCCGCGCGGCACATAGATGCATTCGCCCGCCTTGAGCACAAATTCGGCGACCGGTTCGCCGGCCTTGTGGGCGTCGGGGCGGAAACCTTCGCCCCGATAGGGGTTCTCGACAGGCGTTTCATAAAAGCGCCAGAGTTTCTCGCCCTCAATCTGCAACACAAAGACGTCATGGTCGTCATAATGGGTGTTGAAGCCCTGATTGTCCGGCGGGGTGAGATAGATATTGGTCTGGACGTGGCAACTCAGGATCGACTCGACCGCGCGGCAAAATTCCCCGAGCACAGCGTCTGACATGTGCAATTGCGGAAGGATGATTGTGGCGCCCTGGCGGAACTGGTTGGCGACGCCGCCGCGATCAACATAACCGGTGTCGAACATGTAGTCTTCGCGGCTGACCGGCGGTTCCGACCGAGCCATGTCGAGCGATCCCTCGCGCAGATCGATGCTCGAAATAATCTCATCGATCCGGGCCATCGAGAGCAGGCCAGCATAGCGCCCCGGGTCGTCGCGGTGAACGATGAGTGGCTTGGCCTCGTGATAGTCGCGGAAAAAGGTGTCGCGATCGATCGGGTCAATCATCGCGCGGAACGGATCCGTCAGCCAGAGCGGTGCGGTCATGTGGTCTCTCTCCCCCGGGAATGAATGAGAAGGTTAGCGGTGTCGTCAGGGATTGTCGCCACTGAGCGGCCTTGGATGTCAGTGGCATACGAAAAACCCCCACGCCAAGGCGCGGGGGTTTTCTGATCAGTCCGGATGCTTCAGCAGCGTCGGCCCCCGCCGACCGGGTCGGCATAATTGCCGCTGTCATTATCGGTGCAGGATCGTCCGCCGCGCCCGCCGCCGACCGGGTCGGCATAACGTCCGGTGTCGCTGTCGGTCGTGCCGCGATAACCGCTGCCGCGTCCGCGTCCCACCGGATCCGCATAGCTTCCGGTATCACTGTCGGTCACGCCGGAACTGCCACGGCCGCGACCGGCGGGATCGGCATAGGAGCCGCTGTCGGCATCCGTGACGCCGCCGCCACGCCCGCCGCCCACCGGGTCGGCATAGCGGCCGCTATCTGCATCGGTGACACCACCGCCGCGACCATTGCCGACGGGGTCGGCATAGCGTCCGGTGTCACTGTCCGTCACGCCGGTATTGCCGTATCCGCCGCGCCCGCCGCCGGCGGGATCGGCATAGCGGCCCGTGTCGGTGTCAGTGTAGCCGGTCGTTGCGCAACCGGCGACGGTGCCGGCGGCGCCGGTCACAACCGCAGCGCCAGCGACCCGCGTCAGGAATGATCGCCGGGAAAGTTTGCCTCGTTTGGCCATTCAAGCCTCCATGGGTGAGGCCGGCATCGATCTGGTCGAGCGGCCCTGCGGGAATCAGCGGCAGCGATCGCCGCGACCAACGGGGTCGGCATAGCTGCCGGTGTCACTGTCGGTACATGAGCGGCGCCCGCGGCCATTGCCGGCGGGGTCTGCATAGGCACCGCTATCGCTGTCGGTGACGCCGGAGCGCCCGCGGCCATTGCCGACCGGATCCGCATAGGCACCGGTGTCGCTGTCGGTGATGCCCGAATTGCGGCGTCCGCGGCCATTGCCGGCCGGATCCGCATAGGCACCGGTATCGCTGTCGGTAATGCCCGAATTGCGACGCCCGCGGCCATTGCCGGCCGGATCCGCATATGAACCGCTGTCACTGTCCGTGATGCCCGACCGTCCGCGGCCATTGCCGACCGGGTCGGCATAGGCGCCGGTGTCATTGTCGGTAACGCCCGAGCTGCCGCGGCCATATCCGGCGCGGTCAGCATTGCGACCGCTATCGCTGTCGGTTGCGCCGGTGCGCCCATAGCCCGCGCGATCCGCATAGCTGCCAGTGTCACTGTCCGTGCGGCCGGTGCGGTTTTGCGCCGCAGCAGCGCCTGTCACGGCTCCGGCGGCGCCGGTTGCAATCGCAGTTCCAGCGACGCGCGTCAGAAACGAGCGGCGGCTGAGCTTGCCCTTCTTGGCCATGAAACTACCTCACTCTCGTGTCCGGCAATCCCCCACGAACTGCCTGGTGTCCCTCACGATAGAGATATGGCGGCGGCACCAGGGATGGCGCCGCCGCGAAGTCTTGACTACAGGCTGGAGCCGCGGCCACGACCACCCGGGTCGGTGCAGCCCGAGCTGTCGCTGTCGGTATAGCCTGTATTGCCACGGCCGAACCCGGCCTGGTCGGCGCAGGCGCCGCTGTCACTGTCGGTGCGACCGGTACGGCTTGTGCCGTGGTTGGCGTAATCATTCGGGTCGGAATCGGTGATGCCGGTACGTGCCACACCATCAACCGGGTCGGCATCCGAATAGCGTTGCACCACAGCTGCGCCCGCAACCGTGGCAATTGCACCGGTTGCGATCGTTCCGCCCGCGACGCGGGTCAGGAAAGAGCGACGGCTCAGTTTGCCTTTTTTGGCCATGTTGAATTCCCCCTGTAGCTTCGTTGCGCAATCCATAGCGCGCACGATCAAATTCACTGAGAGTCTAAGCACGCAACCACAACGGCGCAAACGAAAGTTTTATATAAAATAATCAACGATTTCATATGTATGTAAGTATTCATGAGAATGCATCTCACTAATTTTGAGTATGCGACTGGTTCTCATCAAGTGCGCGCTAACAATGCGAGTTAGTCGCAAGAGAATCCGCGCGGTGCCGGCTGCGGGCGGAGATGTGTCGTTCACGTCTTGTTCCGGGCTCTCGCTGGTGTTAGCTAGGGGCAACCGGGAGGGGCGAATGGCGTTATCCGTGCGAATTCTTGGGATTGACCCCGGCCTGCGACGCATGGGCTGGGGTATGATCAGTGTCGAGGGGAGTCGGCTGAGCGCGATCGCCCATGGCGTTGTCACGCCACCGACCAATGCGCCATTGTCGGAACGTCTCATCCATTTGTTCGACGCCGTCGGCGATCTTGTGAGGCAATACAGGCCCGACGAAGCGGCCATTGAAGAGGCCTTCATGGCGGCCAATGCGTCTTCGGCGCTCAAACTGGGACACGCGCGCGCTGCGGCCTTGCTCGCGCCGGCCCAGGCCGGATTGCCCGTCGCCGAGTATGCCGCGCGGCTGGTGAAGAAATCGGTGGTCGGAACCGGCGCCGCCGACAAGGCCCAGATTGCGGCCATGGTCGGTGTCCTGCTGCCGGGAACACGGGCGACGGCGGATGCGGCTGATGCGCTCGCCATTGCGATCTGCCACGCCCATCATCGGCGGGCATCACAAGTCGGGAGTGCGGCATGATCGGAATGCTCAGGGGGCGGGTCGAAGCGCTTGGCGCTGACGAGCTCGTTCTCGACGTGAACGGGGTGGGCTATCTGGTCGGCGCAGGAGCACGGACCCTGTCACGCCTTGAACCCGGCGAGGACATCGTCCTGCACATTGAGACCCATGTTCGCGAGGACGCATTCAAACTGTACGGCTTTCTCCACGACATCGACCGGGCCTGGTTCGTGCATCTGCAGAACATCCAGGGCGTCGGCGCCAAGGCCGCCTTTGCCATTCTCGACACCGTGCCGGTCAGCGAGATCGCCAATGCCGCCGCGCTGGGGGACAAATCGACCTTTGCCCGCGCCAAGGGTGTCGGGCCCAAGCTGGCGACGCGAATCGCCACCGAGCTGAAAGACAAGGCGCCGCCTGTCGGGCGCAGCTTCTCTATCGGCTTGCCGGTTCATTCCGGCGATACCGCACCGGCCGCTGCGCCGCGGTCGGATAATGCCGACAGCGCGGCGCGCGAGGACGCCGTCTCGGCCCTCGTCAATCTCGGCTATAATGACGGCGCGGCGCGACAGGCCGTGGCGAAAATACTGCGGGAGCGCGGCAATGACGCACCACTTGGCGACATTATCCGCCTGTCGCTGAAGGAGTTGGCGCAATGAGGTCTTGCTTGGATCGTGGTTGCGCGCCGGGCCGACGAACACGTGTTCATGGACGCGGGAACCCGGATCACGATACATCCCGGCGATCATGACTGACGCTCCTGACCCTTCCGGCGATGACCGCCTTGTTGACCAAGACATGCAGCCTGGCGACGGGCGGGACCGTGCGCTGCGACCCTTGTCTTTCTCCGATTTCGTCGGCCAGAAGGCGGCGATCGCGAACCTGAAAGTCTTCGTTGAGGCTGCGCGCCGGCGCGAGGAGGCACTGGATCATGTGCTCCTGTCGGGCCCTCCCGGGCTGGGCAAAACGACGCTGGCCCAGATCGTGGCGCGGGAAATGGGCGTCGGATTCCGGGCGACGTCCGGCCCGGTGATCGCCAAGGCCGGCGACTTGGCAGCGATCCTGACCAATCTCGAACCACGCGACGTCTTGTTCATTGACGAGATCCACCGCTTGGCACCGGCCGTTGAAGAAATTCTGTACCCGGCGATGGAGGATTTCTGCCTCGACCTGGTGATCGGCGAGGGGCCGTCGGCCCGGACCGTGCGGATCGAGCTTCCGCCTTTCACGCTGGTCGGAGCGACAACGCGGGCCGGTCTGCTGGCAACGCCGCTGCGCGACCGTTTTGGTGTGCCGGTGCGGCTGGAATTCTATGACGAGGCGGAGCTTGGCTTCATTGTCACCCGGGCCGCGTCAAAGCTGGGGATCGGGGCGACGCCGGATGGCGCGCGTGAGATCGCCCGCCGTGCCCGTGGCACGCCGCGGGTTGCCGGCCGCCTGTTGCGCCGGGTGCGTGATTTTGCTGAGGCCGAAGACGCGACGGCGATCACCGATCTTGTTGCTGATCGGGCCTTGAAGCGGCTGGAGGTCGATGCGATCGGACTCGACAGTCTGGATCGCCGTTATCTGAAGGCCCTGACCGAGAGTTTTGGCGGCGGTCCGGTGGGTGTCGAGACGCTGGCGGCAGCCCTGGCCGAGGCCCGAGACGCGCTGGAAGATGTGGTCGAGCCCTTCCTGATCCAGCAGGGCTTCATCCAGCGCACCCCGCGTGGCCGGACCGCGACCGGGCGGGCCTGGGAGCATTTGGGGCTGGCGCCGCCACAACCGGCAGCCGCGCCGGGAGGCTTGTTCGGAAAATGACCAATGCGCCGTTGATGCCGGCCGCCGGGGCGTTCGGCGATGATTTTGTCCATCGCCTGCCCGTGCGCGTCTATTACGAGGACACCGACTTTTCCGGCGTGGTCTATCATGCGCGCTATCTCCACTTCTTTGAGCGCGGTCGAACCGAGAGCTTGCGCGCTTGTGGCATCCATCATTCGGAACTCGCTGCGATGGAACCATCGCTCGCCTTTGCGGTGCGTCGGATGGGTGTCGAATTCGTGCGCGCGGCGCGCGTCGACGATGTGTTGATTGTTGAAACAGCATTTCGACCGCAACAGGGTGCGCGCCTGATGATGGAGCAGCGCCTGACCAGGGAAGGCGAGGTCGTGGCGATTGCCACGGTTCAGGCCGTCTGTATTGACGGCGCCGGGCGGGCCAAGCGGCCGCCGCAATGGATGCGACAGAAGTGGGTCCACTATGTTTCGGAAGGTTTGCAGGAATAAGTCGCAGTTGCAATAATAGCATGCAAAAGCTCATGGAGATGACTTGCCTGGCACCGTGGCAGTCGCTACCCCTGTAGGTAATAGGGGAATATAGTTGGCTGACTATCTGAAAACGCCCGGCCGCTCGAAGCCTGACGCGACGCGCCCGTCGACACCACCTCCCAATTTCGCGCTCAATGTTGCCCGTGTGTTGCAGGACGGGGCGGACATGTTCATCCACTCGGTGCATGAAGTCGAAGCCGACGGCGACGTCTGGGTGACGATGAGCATGGTCCGGCGTGACCGGACAGGACCGATGACCGTGAAGCGTCAGGTGTCGGCACGTTTCACTGCGAGCGACGGGTATTGTGCCGTGTCATCGGCGGCGGATCCGGACCCCAATCTTGAAAACGAGGGCGCCCTGAACAAGGCTCAGGTCAGCGCTTTCATACGGATGGTGGTGCGTGATGGCGGTGTCGAGCACCGTGACGCCTTCATTGATCGCGGACGTTTCGTCAGCCACTCACCGGGCGCCTGCTGCCGGCCGGAAGGCTATGACGCGCTGGTGGACCGCCGCCGCCCGCGCCCCGGCCTGACCTATCATGGTGTCGATGAAATGGTCGGCGAGGGCCCCTATGTTGCGGTCTTCTCCTGTTTCGACATGGACGGCGCCACCTATCGCGCCTGCGACCTGCTTAGGCTCGAAGACGGGCGCATCGTCGAGCACTGGGATGTGATCGAGGAAGTCGCCTCGCACTCGGTTGCCCATAACGACGAGACGTGATCGCGCAGTATTTACGGTTATCACCTCCTGAAATTTGCCGTATTCGATAGGCAAGGATCCGTCCCGGGCGGAGTGCGTTGTTGCAGGCATGATGCCTGCATGGCGTCGGATGGATTGTGAAACAAGGTATCGGATCGGCGCGGGGCGCGGGTCCGGAGCGCAAGGGTGAGCGTTATGGAGTCTTCTGTCGTTGAGGTTGCGCAGGTCGTGGAAGGCTTCTCCTTCTACGCGTTGTTCATGCGCGCCGACTGGGTTGTGAAAGGTGTGATGGGCATTCTCGCCTTCATGTCGGTCTGGTCCTGGGCCATTGCGATCGACAAGGCGCTGCAATTGCGCGGCCTGCACGCCAAGGCCAAGCATTTCGAGCGTGAATTCTGGTCCGGCCGCTCGCTTGACGCTCTCGCCGACCAGTTTGCCAAGACGGCACGCGAGCCGTTTTCACGCGTCTTCGCCGCGGGTCTGCGCGAATGGAAGGGCGACAATCCCGGCGGCCGCGTCTCCAAGGCAGCGGGTGCGGAAGCCGGACGCCAGATGACGAGTTCGGAAGGCGGGCTGGGTATCCTCGCGACCATCGCGTCGGCAGCGCCCTTTGTTGGCCTGTTCGGTACGGTTTGGGGCATCATGAATGCCTTCCGCGCTATCGCGGCGTCCCAGGAAACCAATCTTGCTGTCGTCGCCCCGGGCATCGCCGAGGCCCTGTTCGCGACGGCGCTCGGCCTGTTGGCCGCCATCCCGGCGGTGATCTTCTTCAACGCCTTGTCAGCCAATATCGCCAAATACGGCTCCCGCCTCGATGGCTTCGTGGATGAGCTTTCGGCGCTTGCCGATCGCGACGGGCTTTAGGCCGATGGCTGTCTCACTTGATAGCGGCGGTTCGGGGCGGGGCCGCGCCCGTTGGAAGCCGAAGGCGGAAATCAATGTCACGCCCTTCGTCGATGTGATGCTGGTCCTGCTGATCGTCTTCATGATCACGGCGCCGCTGCTTACGGTCGGGGTGCCGGTCAACCTGCCGGAAACCGAAGCGCGCAGCCTGCCAGCCGGCGAGGAGCCGCTGACGGTCACAATCGATGCGAGCGGTGTAATTTATCTGCAGGAAACGGAAGTCCAGATCACCGAACTCGTGCCGCGTCTGCGCGCGATTGCCGGTACTGGTTTCGACGCCCGGATCTATATCCGGGCCGATGATGGTGCCGCCTATGGCGATGTCGCCCGGGTGATGGCCAATATCAATGCGGCCGGCTTCTCCAATCTGGGCCTGGTCACGGACCCGATCGAGCAATAACGGCGGTCATTCTGTGCGTGGTTTTGTCCTTTCCCTTTTTGTGCACGGCGGCATCATAGCCGCGGGGTTGATTTATCTGCCCCGCGTCGCGACCGTGTTCGAAACCACGCCGATCATCCCGATCGAGCTGGTGACCCTGGGTGAGCGGACGAATATCCGGGCGGCAAGGCCGGATCCGGAGCCTGTCGTCGAAGACGAACCCGAAGTCACGATTGACGACGCAATCGACGAACCCGTTGAAGCAGCGCCGGTGCCAGAACCGGAACCCGTCGAGACCGAGCCGGAAATCATCGATACGGCACCGGAAACCCCGGCCGAGCCGGAGCCCGCGCCCGTCGAAGACGCGCCGGAGCCCGAACCCGAGCCGGTGCGTCAGCAACCGCAACCGGAGCGCCCCAGCGAGCGCCAGCCCGAGCCGGCCGAACCTTCGCTGAACGACATGTTGGGCGATTTGTCGCGCAGCGTTGCCGAGACGCGCGATACCCAGGCGGCTGATGACGGTGCCCGCCGCAATGCGGTCGGCAATGGCGAGCAGATGACGGCGACTTTGCAAGACCTGCTGCGATCCCACTTGTCCCGTTGCTGGCGGGCTTCGCTGGATGCGCCCGAACCGGACGAACTGGCCGTGCAGCTTGTCCTGCAACTCAACCGCAACGGCGAATTGTCGGCGCCGCCACGCATTATTGACCAGGCTCGCGTACTCAATTCGCCCAACCCCTATCTGCGCGTTGCCGGCGAGCGGGCCTTGCGTGCGGCTGTCCAATGTCAGCCCTATTCATTGCCGCCGGAAGCTTATTCCCAATGGCGTCAAATTGAGGTCAATTTTTCGCCGTCCTTATACGGTGGCTAGTCACACCCGTCCCGGAGACCCTGTCCCATGACCCGCATACTTGTCCTGATTGCCGCGCTTCTGGCCCTGACCGGCTGGACCGAATCCGCCATCGCCCAGGAACCGCTGCGGGTCGATGTGACCCAGGGCAATCTCGATCCTATGCCGATTGCCGTACCGGATTTTGTCGGCGTGTCCGACGAGGCGATGCGTCGGGGCGCCGACATCACCCGCGTGGTCGCCAATGACCTTGCCAGCTCCGGCCTGTTCGCACCGGTCGACCAGGAAGCCTTCATCGAGGACATCACCAATATCGACCTGCGCCCGCGCTTTTCAGATTGGCGCGTGATCAATGCCGACGCCCTTCTGGTTGGCAGCGTGACGATCCAGGAAGATGGTCGTCTCGTGGTCGGCTTCCGGCTCTGGGATACGCGCCTGGAAGAGCAGCTCCTGGGCCTGCAATATCGCACCGCGCCGGAAAACTGGCGCCGCGTGGCGCACCGTCTGGCGGACGCCGTCTATGAGCGTCTCACCGGTGAGACCGGTTATTTCAACACGCGCATTGTCTATGTCTCGGAAGGCCGCGGCATTGAGGGGGAGCCGATCCGCCAGCTCGCCCTGATGGACCAGGACGGCGCCAATCCGTCCTTTCTCACCGACCGCTCCTACATGGCGTTATTGCCCAATTATTCGCCGAGCGCCCAGGAGATCACCTATGTCTCCTTCCTCGACGGTCAGGCGACGACCTATCTCTACAATCTTGAAACCGGACGCCAGGAAGCCCTGTTCGCCTCCGGCGGCGCCGGTGCAGCGAGCCAGGTTGATCCGGACGGGCAAAGCCTGTCCGCGCGTTTCTCACCGGATGGATCGGAACTGGCCGTGTCGATCGAGACCCGGTCCGGACACGACATTCATCTGTTCGACCTTCGCACCCGCAATCTGCAGCGCCTGACGCAACACCCGGCCGATGATGTCGAGCCATCCTTTTCGCCCGATGGTGAGCGTATTGTTTTCTCGTCAGCCCGTGGCGGTGGGTCTCAGCTATACGTGATGGATCGCGACGGGTCCGACGTCCAGCGTGTGACTTTCGGCTCGGGTCGCTACACGACACCGGTCTGGTCGCCGCGTGGGGATTTGATCGCGTTTACCAAGCAGATCGGCGGCCAGTTTGCGCTCGGCGTTGTCCGGGCCGATGGGTCTGGAATCGAGCGGATTCTGTTTGAAGGCTATTTCGTCGACACGCCGGCCTGGTCGCCGAACGGACGTGTTTTGCTGTTCACACGCGGGGAACCACGCACCAATGGTACGCGTTATGAAATCTGGAGCGTCGATCTGGCTGGTTTCAATCTAAGGCGGCTCGCAACGGGCGGAATGGCGTCCGACCCCGCATGGTCGCCCTTGATTGAGTAGCAGATTTCTGCGTAACGTTTTGTCCGGTAAACGGCACCAATGGGGGGGCCGTCATCGGTTCAACGTCACGTGACGCGTGATTGGGAGTAAGCCTCAGGCGGTTTGCGCTTGGGCTGATTGAGGGTGTAACATTATGAATATCAAACTGTTTGCTATTGCGGCGCTTGGGGCGTTTGCGACCGCTTGTGCGTCGACTCCTCCGGTCGACGACACGGCCCCCGTACGTGCGGCTGATCCGATTGTCGAACCGGATCCCGGTCCTGTCGATACCGGCCCGGGATATGAACTGGGCTCCACCGCGCATTTTGTTGAAGCCGCGGGCGACCGGGTTTTCTTCGGCCTCGACCGTCATGACCTGTCGGATGAAGCCCGCGCCACCCTGCGTCGCCAGGCGGCTTGGCTTGCCTCCTACCCGGATGCCCGCATCCTGGTGGCCGGCAATTGCGATGAGCGCGGAACGCGTGAGTACAACCTGGCTCTCGGGGCACGACGCGCCAATGCGGCCCGCACCTATCTGATCAGCCAGGGCGTGGACCCGTCGCGGGTCTCGACCACCTCTTACGGCAAGGAACGCCCGACCTGCATGCAGTCGTCGGAAACCTGCTGGGCGGTCAACCGCAATGCGGCCACGACACTGGTTGGCGGCTACACCAACTAGTTCGTGCAGGCATGAAACAGGAAACGCCCGTGACCGACCCGTCGCGGGCGTTTTCCATTCTTCTCCGGGGCAGCCGTAATTTCGCCGTCCTCGTCCGATAGGTGCGTTTCCATGATCAGAGTTCTTTGCCTCTCCGCCCTCGCGACAGCCTTGATTGCCGCCGCGCCCGCCCAGGCCCAGTCACGCCGGGAATTGTCTGAACGCATCGATGCCACGGAAGTGCGTATCGGCGAGCTGGAGCGCCAGTTCATGGCCGGCGACCCGGTCGCGGAAGCATTGATCCGGCGCATGGACGAGCTGGAGTACCAGGTCCAGGCGCTGACCGGCGAGGCGGAACGTCTCAGCTTCGAAAACCGCCAATTGCGCCAACAGGTCGAGACGCTCGAGAATGAGCTTGAGGCCAATGCCCGTCCGGCGGCACCGGCCATGGACGATGCGGCTGTGGCATGGATGCAGGATGGTCTCGATGCCGACGGCGACGCGGCGGACGGTTCGCAGATTGCCATCATTGATCCGGCCGACCCGCATGGTGAGGCCCGCGCCGCCGCGACCGGTGTGCTTGGCGGTGCTCCGGCGGCGGCGGATAGTGCCGGTACGAACCCGGCCGCACCGGCCGACCCGTCCATCGCCTATGAGACGGCGCGTGCGCGGCTGCTCGATGGTGATTTCGACGGCGCCCAAAGCGGTTTCGAAAGCTTCGTGGCGGACAATCCCGATCATGCCCTGACCGCGCAAGCGCAATACTGGCTTGGTGAAACCTTCTATGTCCGGAGTGATTTTACCCAGGCCGCCGACGCCTATATCGCCTCGCTTCGCCAAGCCCCCGAGGGTGAGAAGGCACCGGACGCACTGGTCCGGCTTGCCGCGTCGCTGCACGGGATGGGCCGCACCGAAGATGCCTGTGCGACCCTGTCCCGTTTCGGGCGCCAATTCCCCAATGCTGCCCCGGCCTCGCAGGCTCGCGCCGCGCGGGAATCGGTTCGCGCCAACTGCCAATAGGCGTGAGCACTGCGGCCGTCGACATTGTCGGCACTGCGCTGGACCGGCTGGGCGGGGACGGTGTCCTCGGCCTCGCCTGCTCGGGCGGTGGTGACAGTCTCGCCCTGCTGTTGATCGCATCGGACTGGGCCGACCGGAATGGTCGGCGGCTCCACGTCTTCACCGTTGATCACCGATTGCGGCCGGAGGCCGCCGAAGAGGCGCGAGAGGTCAGCCGTATTGCGGCAGAGCTGGGTTGGCCGTGCGATATCCTGCCCTGGCAGGAGGCTCGCGCCGGGGCTGGCATTCAGGCCCGCGCCCGCAAGGCCCGTCATCGCCTGTTGGCCAATGCCTGTCAGACGCATGGAATTGATCGGCTAATGCTGGCCCATACGCGGGACGACCAGTCCGAGACGGTCTGGTTGCGCCTTGCTGCGGGTGGCAGCTGGCGCAGTGCAGCGGCGATGGCCGAGACGGCACCGTCGCCGGTCTGGCCGGAAGGTCGTGACCTGACGCTGATCCGCCCCTGCCTCAGCATCGACCGTGCGGATTTGCGGCAAATCCTGGCGGCCGCCGGCCGCCGCTGGGTCGATGATCCGTCGAATGAAGATTGTCGTTATGCGCGGATCCGCACCCGGGGCAGGCTGTGCCAGCTCGGTGAGGCGGGTTTCGAGACGGCGCGCTTTGCCGCCTTGGCGACGACACTGCAGGCGCTGATCCAGGCCGAACGGGCGGCTGCCTGGCGCGCGGCCGGCACCTGTGTCGGGATCGAGGCATGGGGGGGCGCACGGATTGACCGCGCCACTTGGTCGGCCCTGGCTCCGGCGATCCGCTTTTGCCTGCTCGACGCGCTGGTGATGGCGGTCTCCGGGGAAGAACAAAGCCCGACTCGGTCGCGGCTTGAACCGATCGACGCGGCGCTGTGCGATGGCCGGCCGATGTCGGGCTGCGGCATCCGACTGCTGGAAGAGCGGGACGGCGCGGTTTGGATGGTCCGCGATGCCGGTGCCGTTCTGGGCCGGGTTGACCGGCCCGTCCCCGAGCCTTGGTGCGAAACGGCAGCAAGCTCTGGTGGTCGCCAGTCAACATGGATCTTCGACGGTCGTTTCGAGCTTGCAAACCGTCAACGCAAACTTGATTGGCGTTTGCTGGGGGAGGCGTATCAAGGTGTGTCGGATCGAGCTATACTCGATCCTGTGCCAGGTCCGGCCCGATCCGGCCTGCTGGTCGGCGAGCGGAACGGCCAGGTGGTCGAGATCGCCGGATTTGCCGCAGCGGACGGCTCCGCAACCATGCGATCGCTGCTCGCGCACAGATTTTGCAGGCGTCTGCTGCCGCACCCTGCGGCGAGATGGTTTGATGAACCGAATGCGGCCTGAAAGGGTCGGGATTGCAAGCGGGCTGCGCGCCTGACTGGCGCTGAGCGCCCGGAATGCCCATATCTGGTCGTGAATGACCGACTGATTGAACGGATAAATGCATGCCCATGAGAAATTTTGCGATCCTGGCCGTGGTGCTGGTCCTGTTGATGGTGTTGATGCAGATGATGGGGCAGTCCTCTGACCCGGCATCCCAGCAACGCGGACCATCCTATTCGGATTTCCTCGACCGGGTTGAACGCAGCGAGATTTCCAGCGCCACGATCCAGGGCGACACGCTGCGTGCCCTGACCCATTCGGGCGAAAGCTTTGAGGTGACCCTGCCGCCGTCTGACACGCAGACGGTCAGCTTGTTGCGCGAAGCCGATGTGAATGTCCGTGTCGAGCCGGTGTCCGAAGATGGCAATATTTTCCTGTCCATGCTGTTTAACTGGTTCCCGCTGCTGCTGCTGATCGGTGTCTGGATATTCTTCATGCGCCAGATGCAGGGTGGGGGGCGCGGCGGCGCGATGGGCTTTGGCAAGTCGAAGGCGCGCCTTTTGACCGAGCATCATGGCCGCAAGACGTTCGATGATGTTGCCGGTGTCGATGAAGCCAAGGATGAACTCCAGGAAGTCGTCGAATATCTGAAGGATCCGTCGAAATTCCAGCGTCTGGGCGGCAAGATCCCGAAAGGCGCCCTGCTTGTCGGGCCTCCGGGCACCGGTAAGACATTGCTGGCCCGCGCCGTTGCCGGTGAGGCCAATGTCCCCTTCTTCACGATCTCTGGTTCCGATTTCGTGGAAATGTTTGTCGGTGTCGGTGCCAGCCGTGTCCGTGACATGTTCGAACAGGCCAAGAAGAACGCGCCCTGTATCATCTTTATTGACGAGATCGACGCGGTCGGTCGCTCGCGTGGTGCCGGTCTCGGTGGTGGCAATGATGAACGCGAACAGACCCTGAACCAGCTCCTGGTCGAGATGGACGGGTTTGAGTCGAATGAAGGCATCATCCTGATCGCCGCCACCAACCGTCCCGACGTGCTCGATCCGGCGCTCTTGCGTCCGGGGCGTTTCGACCGTCAGGTCGTGGTGCCCAATCCGGACATCACCGGGCGTGAGAAGATCGTCAAGGTCCACATGCGCGATGTGCCGCTGGCCGATGATGTCGATCCCAAGGTGATTGCGCGTGGCACGCCCGGTTTCTCCGGTGCCGACCTCGCCAACCTGGTCAATGAGGCCGCCCTGCTGGCCGCCCGTCGCAACAAGCGCCGCGTGGCTATGCAGGAATTCGAGGACGCCAAGGACAAGGTGATGATGGGGCCGGAGCGGCGTTCCATGGTCATGTCCGAGAAGGAAAAGCAGCTCACCGCCTATCACGAGTCCGGCCATGCCATCGTCGCTATCAACGTGCCGTCGGCTGACCCGGTGCACAAGGCAACCATCATTCCGCGTGGCCGCGCCCTGGGCATGGTCATGCAATTGCCGGAAGGCGACAAGATGTCGATGACGCATGAGGAAATGACCTCGCGGCTCGCCATCATGATGGGCGGCCGCGTTGCCGAGGAAATGAAGTTCGGTAAGGAGAAAGTCACGTCCGGCGCCGCGTCGGACATCCAGCAGGCGACCCGACTGGCCAAGGCCATGGTCACCCAGTGGGGCTTTTCCGACGAGCTTGGTCCGATCGACTATGCCGACAATCAGGGCGAGGTTTTCCTCGGCCAGCAACTGGTGCAGAGCAAATCCGTGTCCGGCACCACGGCTCGCAAGATCGAGGAAGAGGTCCGTAATCTGGTCCAGACCGGCATGGAAGAGGCGCGCCGCATCCTGACCGCCAAGCGCAAGGATTGGGAGACCCTGTCGGAAGGCCTGCTGGAGTATGAGACCCTGTCGGGCAGCGAGATTACCGACCTGCTCAACGGCAAACCGCCGAGCCGTCCCGACGATACGCCGACCCCGCCCAGCGACACGCCGACCAGCGCCGTGCCGACAACGGATGAGGGGCCGGAAACCGGTCCGGAACCGCAGGGCGCCTGACCTGCTTTCGCAAGTCGCAATTCATGAGCCCTGGGCCTGACAGGCTCGGGGCTTTTGCTTTGCGGCGACCGTACATCTCGGCCAGGAGGCAGGTGAGATCTATTCCCGTCTGGTCATCGACCTTACATCGCACACTGTCAGCGATTGATCGGCCCTGACCGGGGTTTTCAATTGTCGCGCAGTGGCGCTGCGGCGTATATCAGGGTCAGGCAGTTACCCTCCCGCTTTCCAGCAAACGGATCGTCATGGCCAAATTCCGTTCCCGTCGCCAATCCGACCTGCCCTTCGTGATGGGCGTTCTCAATGTCACGCCGGACAGTTTTTCCGATGGCGGTGATTTCATCGACCAGGAAGCTGCGGTCGAGCGGGGTCTGGAGATGTTGAAGAACGGCGCCGACGTGATCGATGTCGGTGGCGAGTCGACCCGCCCGGGTGCTGCGCCCGTGGCCGAGGGTGAAGAACTGCGGCGTGTCATTCCGGTGATCAAGACCCTGCGCGAGCGCTCCGGCGCCCGCATTTCGATCGACACATTCAAACCGGCCGTGGCGCGCGCCGCCGTCGAGGCCGGAGCCGATATCTGGAATGATGTCATGGCGCTTCGAGCCGACGGCGCCCTTGAGACCGCGGCCGAACTCGGCGTGCCGGTTATCCTCATGCACATGTCGGGCACACCCAAGACGATGCAAAAGGACCCGCAATACGACGACGTGGTGTCCGAGGTCTGCGACTTCCTGACCGAGCGGGCCGATATCGCCATGGCGAAGGGCGTCAGTGCTGACAGTATCTGGCTCGACCCGGGCATTGGTTTCGGAAAATCGCTCGATCACAATCTGGCCCTGATGCGTGACCTCGATCAGGTGATCGGGCTCGGCTATCCGGTCCTGTTCGGCGCCTCGCGCAAACGTTTCATTGCCGCCATCGACGAGGGCGCGGCCGAGATGGAGCGGCTCGGCGGATCGCTGGCAGCGGCCTTGCGCGCAGCTTCGGCCGGCGCCGCCATGGTGCGGGTTCATGATGTCCGCATGACGGTCCAGGCGCTGAAGGTCCAGGCCGCCATCCGCAAGGGACGCGCCTGATGTCCTACACGCTTTATGGCAAGGCGGGTTTCGGTTCGGTCTGCGTCGAGGCGGCGCTGGAACTGGTCGGGGCGGCGTATGATTTCGTCGAAGCTGATCCCTTGGGCGATGCGGCCGATCAGCGCCGTGTGCGCGCCGTCAATCCGGCCGGCCAGGTTCCCGCCCTCATCCTGCCGGACGACAGCGTCATGACCGAGAGCGCCGCCATCCTCATCTGGCTCGGTGATCATTATCCCGAGGCCGGTATCGCGCCCGCTGTCGACGCACCGGAGCGCGCCGAATATCTGCGCTGGATGCTGTTTCTGGCGGCCAGCATCTATTCCACCTTCACCTTGTCGGACGGGCCGGAGCGTTTTCACCCCGACCCCGCAACCCATGAGACCCTGCTGGCGATGACCAATCAGCGCCGCAACGACATGTGGACCTTGATGAATGATGCGTTTGACGGTGCTCCCGGCCGCTTCCTGCTCGGCGACAGTCTCAGCCTGTTGGACGTCTATGTCGCCATGATGTGCCGTTGGTCGCCGGGGCGCTCCAGCTTCGCCCGTGTCTGCCCGGCTCTTCTGCCGGCGGTGGAGGCGACCGAGGCCGACCCGATCATCGCCGAGGTCTGGGCGCGCAATTTCCGACGCCAGGACTGAGCCGGTGGCCTTCCTGACCAATCCCTGGACCCTGTTGGTGCTCGGCGGCATCTGCGAGATGGGCTGGGCGCTGGGGTTCAAATATGTCCGCAGCGATGCGCCCTGGTGGCAGCACGCGGCCGTCTTCGCCGTGCTCGCCGCCTCGATGGCGTTGTTGTGGGTCGCCATGAAATCCCTGCCGGCCGGCACCGCCTATGCGGTGTGGACCGGGATCGGGGCGCTGGGCGTGGCGACGCTTGGCATCCTCGTTTTCAACGAGCCGGCGACGCATTTGCGCATCTTCTTCCTGGCGCTGATCCTGATCGGCATTGTCGGCCTCAAAGCCGTCAGCGGCGAGCGCTAGCCGAACGGATCATCGACCGCATGCGCCGGCTCGGTGAACCAGCGCGGGCCGGTCGGCGTCATGTAGAAATGATCCTCCAGCCGGATACCGAACTGGCCGGGCACACAAATCATCGGCTCATTGGAAAAACACATGCCGGCTTCCAGTGGCGTGTCATCGCCCCCGACCAGATAGGGACCTTCATGGATGTCCAGGCCGATGCCATGGCCGGTGCGGTGCGGGATGCCGGGCAGGTCATAGCCAGGTCCGAATCCGCGTCGTTCCGCCTCGGTGCGGGCAGCGGCATCGACGGCGCTGCAGGCGACCCCGATCTGTGCTGCTTGGAAGGCTGCCAGCTGGCAGGCTTTCTCCGCCTCCCAGACTTCGCGTTGCCGGTCGTCGGCTTCGCCAAACACATAGGAGCGCGTGATATCGGATTGGTAGCCATGCATGCCGCAGCCGGTATCGATCAGCACAACATCGCCGTCCTCCAGCGCTTTTGGATTGGCGACGCCATGCGGGAAGGCGGTGTCCGGTCCGAACAGGACAATGCAGAAGGTCGATCCGCCCGGCGCGCCGATCACCTTGTGGGCGGCATGGATGAATTCGGTGACCTCCCGGGTCGTGATCCCGGGGCGGAGGATGCGCGCCGTCGCGGCATGCACCTCGAGCGTCGCCGACATGGTGGCCTGCATGAGCGCGATCTCGTCGGCATCCTTGGTCATGCGGGCAGACAGGACCACCTCGCTGGCATCGCCGATATCACCGCGCCAGGCCTGCGAGATCGCATTGGCGGTCACCAGCGGTGTTGTCGGATCGAGGCCGAGGCGCCCGGAGGCGCCATCCAGACCGGCCAGCAGGGCATAGGGGCTTTCATGCTCCTCCCAGACCGATAGTGGCGCGTTCAGGCGCATGAAGCCTTCCAGCGTCCCGGTCTCGAAGGCCGGCCCGAGATAGGTCAATCCGCCATCGATGGTGACGAGGGCGCCGACCAGTCGTTCCGTGGCTGGCCAGCGCAGGCCGGTATAATAGTTGAGATTGCTGCCGGCATTGAGCCAGATCGCGTCCAGCCCGGCGGTTTTCATCCGCTCGCGCAGCCCGTCCAGCCGTTCGCTGAGGCGTTCGACCGGGATGGGCTGGCAATGGCTGAGCCGGTCGGTGAGCTTCGCCAGCTCAGCCTGGGCCGTCGAACCGCCAACGCCACGTGTCATGGTCTGGGTCTTTGGCATGTGTCGTTCTCCTCGTCAGCGGTTCACAGCGGTTCACAGCGTTTCCAGGATCGCTTCCACGCGTTTCATGTCATCGGGAAGATCGGTCTCGAAGCGCAGCGCCTCGCCGGTGACCGGGTGATCAAAGCCCAGGATGGCGGCGTGCAGCGCCTGGCGGCGGAAGGCGCGCAGTGTACCGCTGTCATCGTCATGGTCGAGCAGGCGGCCACGTTTCTGGCCATACATGGGATCGCCCAGAAGCGGGCAGTTAATATGCGCCATATGGACCCGGATCTGGTGGGTGCGACCGGTCTCGAGTCGGCATTCGACCTTGGCCGCCATGCCGGTCCCGACCGCTGCGCCCTCGGCCTGACCGAAGCGTTTCAGCGTGGTGTAGTTCGTGATCGCATGCTTGCCGGCCTCCGAGTTGGGATCGTGCGGCACTTCGAATTTCTTGCGGTCGCGAGAGGAGCGCGCCAGCTGGGTCGCGATGCGGCCGGATTTCGGATTGGGGGCGTTGCGGGTGAAGGCGATATAGGCGCGCTCGACCGTGTGGCGGGCGAACTGGATGCTCAGCCCCTTGTGGGCGGCGTCCGACTTGGCCACCACCATCACGCCGGAGGTTTCCTTGTCGAGGCGATGAACAATGCCGGGTCGTTCAACACCACCAATGCCCGACAGCGATCCCGCGCAATGGTGCAGCAGGCCGTGCACCAGCGTGCCGGACCAATGACCCGCCGCCGGGTGCACCGACAGGCCGGCCGGTTTCAACAATACGATGAGGTCATTGTCTTCGTGCAGGACGTTGAGATCCATCGGTTCCGGCGTCGGTGCATCGGGCCGCGGGGCCGGTATGGCGACGCTGTAGACGCCGCCCGCGATGACCTTGGCCGAGGGGTCGGTCACCGGTGCGCCGCCGAGCAGGACCTGGCCCTCTTCGATCAGGGCTTTCAGGCGCGAGCGGGACAGGTTTTCGGCGCTGGCGGTGAGCCAGCGGTCGAGGCGCTGCCCGGCGGCGTCGTCAGACGCCTCGAAGGCGCGGGTTTCGGCGATTTCCGTCATGCAATGACACTCCCCCAGCTGATGCCGGATTGCAACGCATCGGCTGATTGCTGCAGTGCGTCATCTAGCTGTCACAGCGCTGTGGGCAAAGCGTCATGACCAGCGCATAAGCACGCCGGACCAAGCGCAGTCGAGGGGGCTGCGCGTGTATGAGGATCGTACCATGACATTGAAGTCTCGTCTTTTGGCGGCGGCCGCCATCTCCCTGACGGCCGTCGCTGCGCCGACAGCCCTGGCCCAGGACACAGCCGACGAGACCGTCGATGTCATCCGTGTGACCACCCAGTTCCGCGAACAATCGCTGGCCGACGTGCCGATCAATGTCACCGCGTTTGACGCCGAGCGTCTGGAAGACCTCGACATTGCCGATTTCGAAGATCTCGCCGCCTTCACCCCGGGCCTCGTTGTTCAGGAGCAAAGCCCGAACAATACCGGCTACTCGATCCGCGGCATCACCACGGACAGCGGCGAAGCGACGTCAGAAACCCGCGTTGCCGTGTTCCAGGACGGTGTCTCGATCACCCGTTCGCGCGGCTCCTATGTCGAATTGTTCGACATCGAGCGCGTCGAAGTCGCCAAAGGGCCGCAGCCGACCCTGTTCGGGCGCGGCGCCCTGATCGGCGGCATCAACATCATCCAGAACAAGGCCGATGATGAATACTCCGCCTCGGTGGAAGTCGGCGCCGGCAATGAAGGCCAGCTTGAAGCGCGCGGCCATGTCAATTTCGCCTTGAGCGAAAATTACGGCCTGCGCTTCGCCGCCGTCAGCCGTGAGCGCGACGGCTATATCGACAATGCGCTCGGCGGTGAGGGCCTGCAGGGTCGCGACACCCAGGCCATGCGCATGGTGTTCTCGGGAGCGCCGACCGAGGCTTTCTCCTTCGACCTGATCGCCAATTACCAGCAGGACACGCCTCCGGGCACCTCCTTCAAATCCGGCACCATCCCGGCACCGGGTGGCGACACCAACCCTTTCACCCCGGCGGCATTGAATACGTTCGGCGGCTTTGAAGGCGGCGCCCCGCTCGGTCTCGACCGCGAAGTGCGCGGTGTGACCTTGTTGGCCGATTACGCGCTCAACGATGCCTGGACACTCAGCTCCATAAGTGGCTGGCGTGACTTCACCTCGGTCGAGATTTTCGATCCGGACGGCACGGCGCTGCCATTCCTGACCATCGCCGAAGACGCGACCGGTGAGCAGTTCAGCCAGGAATTCCGCCTGTCCTACGATAATGGTGGTCGCCTGACGGGCTCACTCGGCGCGCTTTACTTCACCGAAGAAGGCGAGCAGCGCATTCCGATCGGTCTTGATGAGCGCATCGCGCAAGCCATGCTCGCCCCGACCCTGGCGGCCGGTTTCGGCGCGACAGTGGAACAGCTGGAAGGCCTTCTGGCACTCAATGGCTTCCCGGGCGTTGATCTCGACAACCCGCTCGATCCCTTCCCCTATTCGGTGGCCGGCCTGCTGACCCTGGGTCAGTTGATCCCGCTGCGGGACTTCTACCTGGAAGAGGGATCAAACAGCGCCGAGACAACGTCGTGGGATGTTTTCGCTGACGCCTCCTACGCGGTGACGGATCGTCTGACCCTGACCGCCGGTCTGCGTTATACGGCCGAAGACAAGACCTCGGCCGGCTATGGTCGCCCGTTGGCAGGCCCGAATTTTGTGACCTTCGGCGATACGCTCATCACGCCCTATACGCCGAACGGTGCTGAAGTGAGCCAGTCCGGTGATTTTGATGACTTCACCTGGCGTTTCGCAGCGTCCTATGCCCTGACCGACCGGATCAACACCTGGGCCAGCTATGCCCGTGGTCGTCGTCCGGACGTGATTTCGGTCGACACCAACTCGCCGAGCTATTTCTCCGAAGCGCCGGCGGAAATCGTCGACTCGATCGAGGCCGGGGCCTTCATCACCTTTGATCGTGGCACCGTGTCCGGCTCGGTCTTCTACTCCGAATACGAGAACTTCCAGACTACGCGGTTTGACCCCAACACGATCTCCTTCGTCACCGATAATGCCGGCAATGCCACGCAATACGGTCTCGAATTGCAGGGTGATTTCGATCTGGCGGACACGGCCAACCTGTTTGTCAGCTACGCCTACAACATGGCGACGTTCGACGACACGGACAGCGCCGGCAATGCGTTGGAGCTGGCCGGAAACCGCTTCCGCTATGCACCGGAACACGCGCTGGCATTCGGTCTGAACTGGGACGTCGTGTCGGGCGGTTGGGGTTCGGTCAGCTTCCTGCCGACCTGGTCCTGGCAGTCGAAGATTTACTTCGACAACAATAATAACCGCTTCGGGGGTGTGCTGCAGCAGGAGGCCTATGGCCTGCTCAATGCCCGCCTGCGTTATGAAAGTGCCGACGCGCGTTATCATGCCGAGATCTACGGTTCGAACCTGACCGACGAGGCCTATCTGATTGACGCCGGCAATACCGGTGGGTCCTTCGGCATGCCAACCTACATCGCTGGCGCCCCGCTGCTTTGGGGCGTCCGCATCGGGGCCGATTTTTAGGACCTGAACCGAGAGCACTGACCCGGGCTGGGTGAGGGCAGGGCGCGGTGGACTTTGATGTCCGCCGCGCCTACGTCGTTCAAGTCCATAGTGAAACCATCATGAAAACACGCTAGGCAGGATGGCGATGAACGCGCACAAGCGTTGTCGTGCGTTACATGGGTGAGGGGAAACATCATGACCAAGACCAATCTGACACGCCGGACCGCCCTGATCGGGGCTGCGGGCGCCGGCCTCGCTGTGTCTGCCTGCTCGCAGTCCCCGGATGTTTTCCAACCGGTCGAAAACGGTCATTTCAATCATGGCGTGGCGTCGGGCGATCCCGATCAGTCCAGCGTGATGTTGTGGACGGCCCTCACCAATGATGGCGGCGGGTATCGCGGCGTTGAAGTGGCGCGGGATGAGGCTTTCACCGACATTGTTTTCGAGCAGGGCGACGCGATCACCTATGTGATGATGCAGCCGCTGGGCACGTTGAAAATTCTCGCGACGGGGCTCGAGCCGGGCACCTCCTATTTCTACCGTTTCCGCCTCAACGACCAATACTCGCCGGTCGGCGTGACGCGCACCTTGCCGGAAGGCGCGCTCGATCAATACCGGATTGGCGTTTTCTCCTGTTCCAATTTCCCCGCCGGGCATTTCAACGTCTATCGGGAAGCCGCCGAGAATGGCGAACTCGATCTCGTCGTCCACCTTGGCGACTATCTCTATGAATACGCGCCGGGCCAATACGCCACCGAGAATTCCGACGCCATGAACCGGGTGCCGGTTCCGGCGCATGAAATCGTTTCCTATGAGGATTATGTCGGCCGTCACGCCCAGTACAAATCCGACCCGGATTTGCAGGCGCTGCACGCGGCCGCGCCCTGGATCATCAGCTGGGATGATCACGAGACCGCCAACAACTCCTGGCGCGAGGGTGCCCAGAACCACAATGAGGGTGAGGGCAGCTGGGAAGATCGCCGCAACGCCGCCCTGCGCGCCTGGTATGACTGGCAGCCCGCTCGCGAGCCCGCCGACGATTTGCGCGAACATCGCGGCACGTATGAAATCGGCGATCTGGCGACGCTCTGCCTGCTGGAAAGCCGCCTGACCGCCCGCGATCAGGAAATCGGTCTCGACACTTTCCCGATCCCGTCCGACGCCGACGATACCGATCCGGCCAATCTTGAAGCCGTCGCCGCCTGGAAGCGCGATGTTGTCGGCGCCGAAGACCGCACCCTGCTCGGGGCCGACCAGATCGCTGATATCGGTGCGGCCTGTGCCGCCTCGAAGGCGGCCGGCAAGCCGTGGCGCATCCTGGCCAACCAGGTCATCATGGCGCGGGTCAACTTCCCCAATTTTGCGACTGAGATGCCGGGCTGGTTGCGTTGGTGGGCGACGCGGGACAGCGAATTTGCCCGTCAATTCATCATGCGGACCCGTTTCGGCATCCCGTTCAATCTCGACATGTGGGACGGATATTCAGCCGAGCGAGACCGTCTTTACGCGGCCCTGCGCGCGGCCGAGGCCGATATCATCACCATCACCGGTGATGTGCATTCCTTCTGGGCCAATGATCTGGTCGATGGCGACGGCAATCGGATCGGGACCGAGCTGGTCGGAGCGTCCGTGACCAGCCCGTCACCCTTCTCCGGCTTCAAGGCGCCGGGGGTGGATTACGGGCAGATGATGATCGACGCCAATCCTGATGTCGGCCACTGCAATATGGAAGACCATGGCTATATCCGCCTGACCCTGACCCGGGACGCCGCGGACGCCGAGTTCATCAAGGTCAGCGACATCCTCACGCGCGACTACCGGGCCGCCGTTGAAAGCGCCTGGCGCATTCGTCCTGCAGAAGGCGGTGATGTCGCCGCGGCTGAGCGCGTCAGCTAAGCGGCAAGCTCAGTCCGGGCAGGCACCCGCTGTGCGTTTCAGGCGGGTGCCGACATCAACGATGGCCGTGATTACCGGCAGCAGTTCGCGGCCGAGTTCGCTGAGTGTGTAATCGACACTGGGCGGTGAGGTCGGTTGTACGGTGCGGATCACCACGCCCTTCGTGCACAACTCCTTGAGCCGGGTCGACAGGACTTTCGCCGAGATCGGCGGGATATCGCTCTCCAGCTCGGAGAAGCGGCGTGGACCAGCGGATAAATGCCAGATGATGTAGGGCGTCCAGCTGCCGCCGAGCAGTTTCATGCATTCATCGACCGGGCAGTGCGTGCCGTCATCAAGGGGCGGTGCCTGGTTGCGGCGGCGTTTGAGCATGCTGAGTTCCCGGTAAGCGGCTTACCACCGGGATAGTACAAAATCAGGATTACCGAAAGCGACAAGGTTACAATTCGTAAGCAGGCGCCCCACCTGTGCCGTCGATGGCAACGGACAGGAGGACAATCCCGTGCCCCAGACGGACATCCAGCAGCGTATCGGTCTGCGCCACCCGATCATCCAGGGACCATTCGGCGGCGGCTTGTCGACGGTTGAACTGGCAGCCGCGGTCACCGATGCCGGCGGCCTCGGTTCCTTTGGTGCCCATTATCTGGAACCCGACGGGATTGCGGCCTTGGCCGCCCGCTTGCGCGCCGCGACGGACGGTCCTGTCGCCCTCAATCTGTGGATCTCGGATCATGATCCGGGTGGTGATCCGTTTTCCAGCGAGGCCTTCGAAGCGGTCTGGCAGATCTACCAGCCTTTCTTCGCCGAATACGGTCTTGAACGGCCGGAGCCACAGCCGCGTTATCATCCAAGATTCACCGAGCAGATCGATGCCGTGCTGGAAGCCCGGCCGCGTGTCTTCTCCTTCGTGTTCGGCATTCCCGATCGCGCCATCCTGGAGGCTTGCCGGCAGCGCGATATTGTCACGCTCGGCGCCGCGACGACGCTGGCGGAAGCCGAAGCGCTTGATGCGGCCGGCGTCGACCTGATCCTGGCGACGGGTTTTGAGGCCGGTGGTCACCGACCCGCTTTCCTTGAGCCGGCCGAAAAGAATCTGATCGGCACGCTGCCGCTGACCCGCCAGATCGCGAGCCGGATCAAACGTCCGGTGATCGCCGCCGGCGGCATTGCGGACCGGGTCGGGATCGAGGGGGCGATGGCGCTTGGCGCGGGCGCCGCCCAGCTCGGGACGGCTTTTCTTGCCTGTGCCGAGTCCGGCACCAATGATGCCCACCGCGATGTCCTCTTCACCGACCGGGCGCGCCACACAGTGCTCACCCGCGCCTATACCGGCCGGTTGGCGCGCGGCATTCCCAACCGGGTCATCGCCGAGATGGACAAGCGGGCCGGCCAGCTGCCGCCCTTTCCTGTCCAGGCCTGGTTCCTCGGCCATCTCAAACGCGCCGCCCTGGCTGCCGGCGATGAGGACTTCGCCTCGCTCTATGCCGGGCAGGGCGCGCCGCTTCTCAAGCATCGCCGGGTCTCCGACCTGATGGCCGATCTCACCACACCGGCAGTGACCCCTGCCGCTGTCTGACCTTCCCCTTCATCACCAGCAAAGGACATGTCTGATGAAACTCTATTTCTCCCCCGGCGCCTGCTCGCTCTCCCCCCATATCGCGCTGCGCGAGGCCGGTGTGCCGGTTGAACTCGAGCGGGTCGATCTGGCCAGCGGCAAGATCGTCGCCAGCGGTGCTCGCTTCCGGGACGTCAATCCGAAAGGTTATGTCCCGGCGCTTGATATCGGTGAAGCCCTGCCGCTGACCGAAGGCGCGGCGATCGTCCAGCACATCGCCGACAGCCATCCCGAAGCCGGTCTGGCGCCGGCCGCCGGCACACCGGCGCGGGCCCGCGTCAATGAATGGCTGACTTTCCTGTCATCGGAATTGCACAAGAGCTTCGGCCCGCTGTTTTCACCGGACACCAGCGATGAGGCCAAGCAGGCTGCGATCACCAAGGTGAAGTCGCGCCTCGACATGATCGAGGCGACCCTGGCCGATGGCCGCGACTATCTGACGGGCGCCGACTTCTCGATTGCCGACGCCTATCTCTTCACCCTGGCCAATTGGACCGGTCCGACCAAGATCGGTCTGGCGGACCAGCCGAGACTGGCAGCCTACCAGGCGCGCGTGGCCGCCCGTCCGGCAGTTCAGGCAGCCTTGAAGGCTGAAGGCCTGCTTGAAGCCGCCTGATCACGGGGCTTCGGCAAAAAAGAGAGGGCCGCAGCGTGGATCACGGTGCGGCCCCATTTCTTGTCGTGTTGGAACGCTATTGCTGCGTGTCCATCGCTTCAGCGGTCATGCGGATGCGGTTGGCAATGTCCTCATCGCTCTGCGCCGCGTTGGCGATCGAATTATACTGGACGACCGTCAGGCCGGCATCCGTGACAATCTCGGCCATCTGGGCCTGGGCCTGCATCTGGAGCTGCTGGCGTGTGTCCTCGGTCTCGGCCGCCTCGATCTGCGGGCCGAGATCCTCAACGACGGCATTGATGCCGGTCGCGGCGTGAATGAAGGCGGTCACGTGTTGATCGGTCAGTTCGAACTGTTCCGGGGCTTGGGCGTCGGTCATGTCTGGCTCCTGGCTTAGTGAGGGAGATGCCATCGCGACGGCCAACACGGCAGACGCGAAGGTTGTGATGACAATATTTTGCATGTTGCACATCCCTTTCTTCGATCAGAATTTTCGGATTTCGCAGTATCGCGTCAATAAAGCGCATGAGATGAAGGCGTATCAGACTGAGTGATGGAATCCAGACCTCGCGCTGAATTCGTTATAAAGTCTTCACATTCCGCGTATGATGGTCGTGATGACTGACTGATATCATTCCTACTATTTCGAATTCGCACAAAAAAGCCCCGAAGCATCGCTTCGGGGCTCGTTCGGTGTCGTCTTCAAAGATGTCTAGGCGCGCTCAAGCAGGCGCATGAAACGGTCCTTGAGATCGCGGTCATTGCGGAATTCGCCGGTGAAGGTGGTGGTGATGGTCGAGACATTGGGATGGTGCACGCCGCGTGTGGTCATGCACTGGTGCTTGGCATCGACCAGCACGGCAACGCCGCGCGGTTCCATCGCCTCGGTCAGGGCGTCGGCGATCTGGGCGGTCATGGTCTCCTGCGTCTGCATGCGCTTGGAGAAAATCTCGACGACGCGGGCAATCTTGGAGATGCCGACCACGGCCTTTGACGGCAGGTAGGCGACATGGGCCACGCCCATGATCGGGGCGAGATGGTGTTCGCAATGGCTCTCGACGTCGATATTGGTCAGCATGACCATGTCGTCATAGCCCTGCACGTCCTCGAAAGTCTTGCCGAGCGCCTTGAGCGGATCGGCGCCATAGCCCGAGAACCATTCCTCATAGGCTTTGACCACGCGCTTGGGCGTGTCGAGCAGGCCTTCACGGTCCGGATCATCGCCGGCCCAAGAGATCAGGGTGCGAACAGCGGCTTCCGCCTCTTCGCGGCTCGGCTTGGATTTGATAGCGGCTGCCAAACGGGCAGCGTCAGGGGTCACGGCGTCCATCCTCATGGATCCTTTCGTTCTCGGGTCGGTTCGGCGTATACGTCCAAACCGTAGTGCCGGTTTCCGGATCGAGGATGCAGATAACAGCCTTGCAGCTGTTGCACCTGTTATCCTCTGCTTTCGTGCTTGCGCACTTGCGGTTATTTAGGCGCTCTGCGCGCGGTTTCCAATGATTGTGCCGCACACGGTGTGGAATATTTCAGTATCAATCCCAATCAAAGACGGGTTTCCCCATGACTTCGCTCACCCTTTTCGACACGATGGCGCGCCGCAAGCGCGACTTCGAACCGACCGATCCAGGCCGGGTGACGATGTATGTCTGCGGACCGACCGTCTATTCCTACGCCCATATCGGCAATGCCCGTCCGGCGGTCGTCTTCGACACGCTGTTCCGCGTCCTGCGTCGTCTCTACGGCGCCGACCAGGTGATCTATGCCCGCAACATCACCGATGTGGATGACAAGATTATCGAAACGGCGCGCGAAAGCGGCAAGCCGATCGAGGACATCACCACCCATTATGCCGACATCTACCGGGCCGATATGGGCGCGCTGGGTGTCACCCTGCCGACCATCGAACCGCATGCCACCGATCACATCCCGGAGATGATCGGCATGGTGCAGAATCTGGTCTATGGCGGTCATGCCTATGAGGCGGATGGCCATGTCCTGTTCGATGTCGCTTCGTATGAAAAATACGGCCGTCTCTCCAATCGCGATCTCGACGACATGATCGCCGGGGCGCGGGTCGAAGTGGCCAGCTACAAGCGCAATCCGGCTGATTTTGTGTTGTGGAAGCCGGCCAAGGATGACGAGCCCGGTTGGGACAGTCCGTGGGGTCGCGGTCGTCCGGGCTGGCATCTGGAATGCTCGGCCATGAGCGAAAAGCATCTCGGCAAGACCATCGACATTCATGGCGGCGGCACCGATCTGGTCTTCCCGCACCATGAGAACGAGATCGCCCAGTCGGTCTGCGCCCACAAGGGGGCACCGATGGCCAATTACTGGCTGCACAATGGTTTTTTGACCATGGGCACAGACAAGATGTCGAAATCTCTGGGCAATGTTCAACTCGTGCATGAGCTGATCAAGGATCATCCCGGTGAAGTGCTGCGCTATGCCCTGCTGACCGCGCATTACCGGGCACCGCTGACCTGGACGGCAGACCTGCTGGCCAAGACACGGCGGTCGCTGGACCGCATCTATGGCGTGCTGCGCCGCCTCGGCGATGTCGAGGCGACACCGGGTGATGTGCCAGCAGCCTTCCTGGAGGCGCTGCATGACGATCTCAACACGCCCAAGGCCCTGTCCGAGCTGTTCCAGCTCGCCGGCAATGCCAACAAGGCGGTCAGCGATGTTGAAAAGGCGCGGGCCAAGGGCGAGCTGCTGGCTGCGGCCAGCTTGCTGGGCCTGGGCCAGTCGGATCCCGATGCCTGGTTCGGCCTGACCGATCTCGATCCGGCCGAACGGGCGAAGATCGACGACCTCATCATCCGTCGCCAGACGGCACGGGAAGGCAAGGATTGGGCGACGGCGGATGCGGTCCGTGACGAGCTCAACGCGCTCAAGGTCCAGGTCGATGACGGGCCGGAAGGCTCGACCTGGCGCAAGCTGGACTAGGACGATGGCACTTAAAGGCTTCAATGTGCTCCTGCAGGTCGAGGATGCCGTGGGTGATTGCTTCGTCACCTACGGCGTCGTCGCTGCGGATGCGGACGCGGCCGGCCGTCTGGCCGAAGGCGCCGCCCAGGCGGAAGGCTTCTGGTCGATCGAGCTGGATGATGTCTGGGAACCGGAACCGGACGAGGGCGATGAGCCCTTCGGTGACATCCCCGAAGTGCTCGGTCGCACCGAGCCGACCTATCTCGACGAGGATGATTACGAGGCGGATTGAGGCGCAGGATCGCACCCACTGGCGCGCCGCCGCATTTCTCCCTAAATTATCCCTGACATGAGTGATGATCTCTACTCCAATGCCGTCTTGCGGCTGGCTGCGGATATTCCGCGCATCGGGCGTCTCGCCCGGCCGCACGCGTCTGCGCGCAAGGTGTCGCGCCTGTGCGGATCGGAGATCGAGGTCGATATCGCCATGGCCGGCAACCGGGTCGGGGATCTGGCCCTGCGGGTGAAAGCCTGTGCGCTCGGGCAGGCTTCGGCGGCCATTCTCGGTCGCCATGTGATCGGGGCCTCGCACAAGGATCTCGTGATGGCCCGTGACCAGCTTCGGGCGATGCTGAAAGAGGGCAAGCCAGCGCCTCGTGGCCGCTTTGCCGAGCTGGCCCTGCTGGAAAGCGCGCGCGCCTATCCGGCCCGCCACCAGTCGGTGATGCTGGCGTTTGAAGCGGTTGTTGATGCCGCCGCGACCGCGACCCGCGGCCGCGCTGCCACGCCACAAACCACTCCGCTGACTGGCTAGGGCCGTCCGCACCTGCCGCGCCGGCAGGGGGCGGTGGACGGTCCGCAAGCAAACAGACCTCACCCCGTAACTTTACTGCGGTCCGCGAAGCGCGCTTCATGTCCATGGTGGACAGCGCGCACCGCGACGTTAAAAGGCTTGATTCCATATGCGTTCACGCGAACGGAGATGGGGGCTCAACGGCCCGGTTGCCGGCATCATGCTGATCGGGCTTCGTGCCTATCAGCTCAGCCTGTCTCCGGTCTTCTATGCCCTCGGCATCCGCTGCCGGCATGAACCGACCTGCTCGCATTATTCCATGGACGCGATCCGCGCCCAGGGACCCTGGCGCGGTGGTTGGTTGACGCTGGGGCGGCTGGGCCGATGCCGGCCCGGCGGCACTTTCGGTGTCGATCCGGCGCCGCGCGAACGCAACGAAGCGCCCTGGTGGGCGGTCTGGCGATTCAGATCGAAACCGGGTCGTGTGATGGATGACAGGCTTCCGCCGGCGGACCGCGCCGACGACAAGGACATGTGACAATGATCAATGTGACGCTTCCCGACGGATCCAAACGCGAATTGCCGGATGGCGCCTCCCCGCTGGACCTCGCCGAGGATATTTCCAAATCCCTCGCCAAGGCGGCCATCATCGCCCAGGTCGATGGTCAGGACTGGGACCTGAAACGCCCGCTCGAGGGCGATGCCCAAGTGGCCATCATCACCCGCAAGGATGACAAGGCGCTCGAGGTGATCCGCCACGACACCGCCCACATTCTCGCCCAGGCCGTGCAGGATCTTTTCCCCGGCACGCAAGTCACGATCGGCCCGGCCATCGAGGATGGCTTCTATTACGACTTCGCCCGCAGCGAACCCTTCACGCCGGAAGATTTCGAGGCGATCGAAAAGCGCATGGGCGAGATCGTCGATGCCGACCTGCCGTTCGAGCGTGAAGTCTGGGACCGCAATGACGCCATCGCGAAATTCGAATCCATGGGTGAGACCTACAAGGCCGAGCTGATCCGCGATCTGCCGGAAGACGAGACGATCACGATCTATCGCCAGGGCGAATGGTTTGATCTCTGCCTCGGGCCGCACCTGCCGTCGACGGGCAAGATCGGCAAGGCGTTCAAGCTGATGAAGGTGGCCGGTGCCTATTGGCGCGGCGATCATCGCAACGCCATGCTGCAGCGCATTTACGGCACGGCCTGGGCCGACGAGAAGCAGCTCAAGGCGCACCTGCATCGCCTCGAAGAGGCCGAAAAGCGCGATCACCGCCGTCTCGGCAAGCAGATGGAACTCTTCCATTTCCAGGAAGAGGCCCAGGGCCAGGTTTTCTGGCATCCCAATGGCTGGCGCCTCTATCGCACGGTGATGAATTATATGCGTCGCCGCCTCGACGCCGCCGGCTATGTCGAGATCCGCACGCCGCAGCTGATGGACCGCAAATTCTGGGAGGCTTCCGGCCACTGGGACAAATATCGCGAGAACATGTTCATCTCCTCGATCGACCAGGAAGAGAAAGTCCTGGCCGTGAAGCCGATGAACTGCCCGTGTCATGTTCAGGTGTTCAACCAGGGCCAGAAATCCTATCGCGACCTGCCGCTGCGCATGGCCGAATTCGGCTCGTGTCACCGCTATGAGCCGTCCGGATCGCTGCATGGTCTGATGCGGGTGCGCGGCTTTGTGCAGGACGATGCCCACATCTTCTGCACCAGCGACCAGATCACGGCTGAAGTCAGCGATTTCTGTGAGTTGCTGAAATCCGTCTATGCCGATTTCGGCTTTGAAGAGCCGCGGATCAAATTCTCCGATCGCCCCGAACAGCGGGTTGGTTCGGACGAGGTCTGGGATCAGGCGGAGGCCTCATTGAAGGCCGCGGCAGAAGCCTCCGGTCTCGATTACGAATACAATCCCGGTGACGGCGCCTTTTACGGTCCCAAGTTGGACTTTGTGGTCAAGGATGCGATCGGTCGCGAATGGCAGACGGGCACGATCCAGTGCGACTTCAACCTGCCGGAACGGCTCGATGCCAGCTTTATCGGTGATGACAGCGAGAAACATCGCCCGGTCATGCTGCACCGGGCCATTCTGGGCTCGCTGGAGCGTTTCCTGGGTGTGCTGATCGAGAGCTATGCCGGCAAGCTGCCCCTCTGGCTGGCGCCGCGTCAGGTCGTGATCGCGACGATCACCTCGGACGCAGACGCCTACGCCGAAGAGGTCAAGGCGGCGATGGTCAAGGCGGGCCTGCACGCCGAAACCGATCTGCGTAATGAAAAGATCAACTACAAGGTCCGCGAACATTCGGTCGGCAAGGTGCCGGTGATCGCCGTTGTTGGCCGCAAGGAAGCCGAAGAGGGCACGCTGGCCCTGCGCTTCCTTGGAGAAGGCGGCAACAAGCAGGAAGTCCTGCCGCTGTCCGACGCCATTGCCCGTTTGAGCGAGGACGCCAAGGCGCCCGACCTCAAGCGCGCCTAGACCGTAGGGAAGGCGATGCAGCGCGGCGACACCCGGGCAGGCTGGGCAGGGCTTCTGGCTTTTGCCTTCGCCTTTCCCTTCGGCGTGGCGGGCAGTCTGATGATTGCTCCCTGGGTGTCGCTGCTCGCGGTCTTCGCCTTTCCGGTTCATGGCCGGTTCTGGCGTCCCGAGCGCCCGCCCTGGGCCTTGTTCGGCGTGGGCGTGCTCCTGGCGTGGGCGTTGGTGAGCTTTTCCTGGTCCCCGCATGATGATGCCCGCCAATTGTGGCGGACCGGTCTGGGCGTGCCGCTCTACATCCTGTTCGCCGTCCGCGTCGGACAATTGGACGGACCTTGGCGTCGACGGGCCGAGACCGCGCTCCTGTTCGGGGTCATCGCGCTGGGGCTTTTCCTGCTGTCGGAAACCCTGTTTGACGGGGCCGCCACCCGCGGGTTCAAACTTGCCGAGGAAAATGGTGCGGTGCATGGCGAGTTCGGGGTCGAAATCCTGGTAAATCGCAGCCTCGGTCACGCCGCGGTTCCGTTGCTTCTCATGAGCATGCCGGCGGCGCTGATAACTTGGCGGGAAGGCGGGCCGGCCATCGGTGTCGGCATTCTTGCGCTCGCCGCGATTGCCGCCTTCAGCTTCGACACCGAAGTCAACACGGTCGCCTTTGTGTTCGGTCTGGTTGCGGCCGGTCTGACCGCCTTGTGGCCGCGCACCATGCTGGCCTGTTTGTTCGGCTTGCTGGCCGGGGCTGTCATTGTCCTGCCGCTTATCCTGCCCGGATTGATCGATGTGATGCCGGACAGTTGGCGGGCGGCCTTGCCGGCCTCGTTCGAATGGCGCTTGCAGATCTGGAGCTATACCGGTGACCTGATCCGCGAACAGCCCTGGTTCGGCTACGGTCTGGACGCCTCTCGCCCGCTCAATGGCGAGGCTGAAGTCTTTGCCCTCGGCAGTTTGCATAATGTCGAGGCCTTGCCGATGCACCCACACAATGCCACTCTGCATGTCTGGCTCGAGACCGGGGCGGTCGGAGCCGCGCTTTTGGCTGGCGTGCTTGTCGCTTTGGGGGGACGGATCGCCGCTGCGCCGCAGCTGTCACGGTTGCAGGCGATTGCTGTGGCTTGGATTACTGTGGTCTATGTGTCCTTGATCGTTTTCTCCTATGGGGTCTGGCAAGAATGGCACCAAGGGACATTGGCGTTGGCAGCAACGAGCGTGTTCTTTCTCGCGGCGAGACATCGCCCGCGATAGCGGAACCGCGCCTGTCCGTGGTTACGGTCTCCTGGCAGACCGGGCCGCATCTTGTGGAGGCCGTTGAGTCTATACTGGCGGCGCCTGGCGTGGACGAATTCGTGCTCGTCAATCATGGCAATCCACCCGAGCTGATCCAATCATTGCGGGCCATGGCGGCTGACCGGGACGACTTTGTTTTGGTCGAGACCGGCGCCAATTACGGGTTTGCCCGCGGCTGCAATATCGGCGCGCAGCGCGCCAGTGGCGATCTGGTCCTCTTTCTCAATCCTGACGCGGTGCTCGCCAAAGGGGTTGCCAGCCGACTCAAGGCTTCCGCCAAACAGCTCGGCGACACGGTCTGGGTGATTGGCGCGCGGATCGTCAATTCAGACGGCACAGAGCAGCGCGGCGGGCGTCGCGGTGAGTTGACACCGCGCTCGGCGATGGTGACGTTCCTTGGGCTCGATCGCTTGCTGCCATTCGTGAAAAGCCTGCACTTCGAGCATGACGACCTGCCGACCGAACTCGCGTCCGTGCCGGTTGTGTCGGGCGCAGCGATGATGATGCCGCGTCGGGCTTTCCTGCAGATGGGTGGCTTTGACGAGCGGTATTTCCTGCACGTCGAGGATATCGACATTTGTCGCAAGGTTCGTGAATGCGGCGGGACGGTCTGGTTCGAGCCGCGCGCCTCGATCCTGCATTATGGGGGTACGAGCAAGTCCAGCCCCTATTTCGTTGAGACCCACAAGGCGCTCGGCTTCGTCAAATATTTCTGGAAATACTATCCAGGGGCGCTGGAGCGCCTGTTTACGATGCTGATGATCGTTCCGATTTTTGCGGCGATCTGGGGGCGTGTGACCTTGATACATCTGCGTGGGCGCATTGCCACACTGCTCCGACGCCGACGCGCCGTCGCAAGGCTGCGCCGGATGGAGTCGAAGCGTGGCGGGCGCGATCGAACCGCGCTTCCGGCAGCCGAAGCGGCTAATCCGCCGGTTTCGGAAACCCGCCCGCTCTAGACAGGGCGCTGTCGACCGGGTGTTTCAACCCGTCGCTCTCCAGCCATTTCGCGGTTTCAATCAACTTGTCCAGGTCCAGCCCGGTCTCGAACCCGCCGCGCTCGAGCATGTAGACCACGTCCTCGGTCGCCACATTGCCGGTCGCCGCCGGCGCGAAGGGGCAGCCGCCAATGCCGCCGACCGAGGCATCGATGACATCAACCCCCGCCTCGACCGCCGCGTAGATATTGGCCATCGCGGTATTGCGCGTGTTGTGGAAGTGCATGCGGATCTTCATGTCACCGCTTTCGGCGCGCACAAGATCCAGCATACGGCGGACCGCCCACGGGTCAGCGACGCCGATCGTGTCGCCCATGGCAAACTCGGATGCGCCGGCGGCGCGGGCCCGGGCGGCAAGGCGGGCAACGACCTTGGGGTCGACCTCGCCGTCAAAGGGATCACCGAAGGCGACCGACACCGTCACCGATACCGGTACGCCCTCATCATGGGCGAGAATGGCGATACGGTCGAACAGGTCGGCGGTCTGGTCCGGCGTGGCGTTCTGGTTTTTCAGACCGAAGCCGGGCGAGGCGACCATGACGTAATTGACCTCGTCGCAGCCATTTCCCAGCGCCCGCCGCATGCCGCGCTCATTGAGCGCCAGGCCGATATATTTCACCCCGTCCTGACGCGGCACGCGCTGCATGACCGCATCGCTGTCGGCCATCGCCGGCACCAGTTTGGGATGGACAAAACTCGCCGCCTCCATGCGCCGCACCCCGGCCGCGATCAGACGCTCGACGAACTCGATCTTGGTATCCGTCGACATCATCGCCGGATCATTCTGCAACCCGTCGCGCGGTCCGACTTCAACGATCTCAATCTTGCGGGTCATTGGCGGTGTCCTCGTTGGTCAACGGGTTCTGCGGCAGGCTATCAGAGGCACAATACGTAAAGGCAATGGCAAGGACGGTATTGGTGCCGCGCGCATAATTCGTACCGGCTGCAAGTGTCCGGTGACATATCCGCAGGGCCGCGAAGCGCTCCGCCAATGGTTGGATGTCGGACCAGGCAAGCGTGGATGGGTGTGTCAGATAGGACCGCAACTCCGCATCCCGCGACAAGTCCAGCACTACCATCGTCGGTTCATCCCGGCCTTCAGCAAAGGCCAGGACCTCTTCGGTTGTTCCCAGCATCGTGTCCGTCCCCAACGAGAAGGCGAGGCTGGGCTCGGTGAAGCTGGAGGCGGTCACGATCTCATCCGGCGACAGGCCGGTGATGGTTTCGGAATAGGCCCGAGCCGCGCGAACCTGGTCTGCAAGGCGGACGGCATAGGACTCGGCGAATACACCGCTGCGTGCCGCGACATGCCAGCCAAAGCCGGACAGCACGGCGAAGCTAAGGGCCAGAACGCCGGGTCGCATCCGGTCGGATGCTAGGGCTGCCACAGCAAGCTGCAAGAAAAGGGTGAGCCCGGCAAAGACGCGGAAGATGGCACCCATGTCGAACCCCAGCTGGAAACCGCTCTCAAAACCGGCAACGTGCAGCTGGATCGCATCCCAGCTGGCATTATTGCCATAGGTGATGAAGACATAGGGCAGGAAGACCGCAAATACGGCGGCTCCGATCGCATACAGGCCCCAACTCGCCCAGCGTTGCCAGCGGGCGGCCTTGGCGAGCTCGACCAGACCCCAGCCGGCGGCCAGCGCTAGGGCGGGGTAGATCGGCAGCACATAGTGCGGGAGCTTGGTCGGCAGGATTTCGAACAGGAGCCAGGTCGGGATCGCCCAGGCGATCAGGAAACGGGCCGCGCCTGCCATCCGGTCGTCACCACCTAGGAGGGCCGAGACGATCCGCCCGGCGCCGGGAATGAGAAACAGGGTTGCGGGGAAGAAGACCAGGGGAAGAACCAGAAGATGATACCCGGGAAGACCCCCATGTCTTTCGTCGGCTGAAACCAGCTTCGGCACCAGGTCATCGCCCAGCGCGTCGCGCAGGAAACCGCCCTCGGTCGCGATCTGGATCGAGATCAGCCAGGGCGTGACTATGAGGGCAGCAAGGATCGGCCCCCACCAGACCAACACCGGCTTCAGCCAGGCGATCCGCCGTTCCCAGATGACCAGCGTGACCGCGGTCAGGCCAACCACCATCGGCGTGACCGGTCCCTTGATCAGGATGCCGGCGCCCAGGCTCAGCCAGAACAGGAGGCCGGTTCGCCAGCCCGGATTTGTCGCGCCGCGGGCATTGGCCAGAGCCGCCATGGCCAGGGTGGTACAGCCGACCAGCATCGCATCGGTCTTGGCGATGCCGCCCTCGATCCCCAGAAGGACTGTCGTGGCAAACAGGGCCGCACCGGCAAAGGCCGCTTCGCGTCCGACCAGGCGCTGCCCTCCCCAGAAACAGGCGAGGGCCGCGAGGATCGCGCCGAGCACGGAGGGCAGGCGATAGGCCCAGATCTGGCGGTCATCCGCGTCGGAGACGAGGGCCACGGCGGCGGCCTGCAGCCAGTGAATGCCGACCGGTTTCTTGTTGCGCGGCTCGTCGAGATAATTGATCTCGATGAAGTTCCCGGTCTCCAGCATCTGGGCGGTGGCCTGGGCGTAGCGGCTCTCGTCGCGGTCGATCGGCGGCAGGGTAAAAATGCCGGCCATGGCAGACAGGGCAGCGAGCAGGCCGATGATCCACCAGGCGCGGATACCGCGAGCCAGATCGGTCAATGTATTTCCTCCGCTCATCCTGCCATCATGCCGGTCGGCGACGCGGGGCATGAGAAATCCCTCGCGTCTTCACTGAAACCCGGTATGTAACGGGCATCCCGTATTCGCAAGCTCAAGCAGACACCTATGAGCCCTTCCGACCAGACCGTTCCCGAAATCTCCGTTGTTGTCCCGGCCTATAACGAGGCCGGCAATGTCGTGCCGCTGGCCCGCGAAATCGCGGCCGCGCTGGATGGGCGGTCCTTCGAAATCCTGTTTGTCGATGATTGTTCGAAGGATGCGACCCGCCAGGAGCTGATCGACGCCAAGGCCGAATTGCCGATGTTGCGCGTGATCGCGCATCGTCACAATGCCGGTCAGTCCCGCTCGGTTCGCACCGGTGTGATGCAGGCGCGTGGCGCCATCATCTGCACGCTCGACGGCGATGGCCAGAACCCGCCCCGGGACCTGCCGACGGTGATTGATGCCCTGACCCGGGATGACGCGCCGGACAACCTGGCCCTGGTCGGAGGGGACCGCTCGGCCAACCGTCAGGACTCGGCCTGGAAGAAATTCGCCTCGCGTTTCGGCAACGGCCTGCGCAAGGCCATGCTGAACGACAATTGCAATGATACAGGATGTGGCCTCAAGGCCTTCCGGCGCTCGGCCTATCTCGCCCTGCCTTTCTTCGATCATCAGCACCGGTTTTTGCCGGCCCTGATGATCCGTGAGGGCTATGTCTGCGAGTTTCGACCGGTCACCCATCGCCACCGCATGATCGGAACGTCGAAATATACGAATTTTGGTCGTCTTTTCGCCTCACTGACAGACATGATGGGTGTGATGTGGTTAAATTCACGCGCCCGCAATTCGCGCGGCAGTGATGAATTCTGATTATGGTTTGAAAGAAGCGAGTCTTTTGCCCGCTTCACAACCGGGGAGAGTGATGCATGGCCGGAGGCGGGGATAACGGCGTATTGTTAGGTATGACGGCAGCCAACCAGGCCCGACGGGGCGGCGGCCGTGGCAATGGGGGAGGTTCCATGTTCAACGTATTTCCACTTCTGATCATTCCGGTGATCATCTATGCCATCGTCGCCTACACAACGGGTGCCGACATGAGCACACAGGTTTTCTCGGTGCCGATGGTGTCGGGCAGCCTGCCTTTGTCGAAGGGTGATCTTCTGGTCATCCTGGGCATGATCATGCTCTTCATGGAGCTGATCAAAGCTGCCGGATCAGGCACCGCCACGATCATCAATCATGGCCTGTCCATGATGATCTTCGTGATCGCGATGGCGCTCTTCCTGCTGGTCGGTCATTTTTCGACCTCGACCTTCTTCCTGCTCATGCTGATGACGCTGATGGATACCGTTGCCGGTTTCGTCGTCACCATCGTGGCAGCCCGCCGCGACCTCGCGGTTGGCGACGGCGGCTAGAGAAGCACAAAGAGAAGGCTGGCGCCCAGGCTCACATCGAGCCAGAAGCCATAGCGCCGGGCCTTGGCAACAGCGATTGTCATGCGCGCCGCTCCCACATCGGGGGCGGCGCTTTCTTTGCGCTGGCCTGGGCATAGGTGCGGCGGAAGCGTTCAATCTCGCTGGCTTCGGCCTTGATGCCGCGGCGCGGCGCGTCGCCGATGATCTGGACCATGACTTCCGCCGTGGCAGGACGGGCCCTGACAAAAGAGCGGGCGCTGTCGCGCTCGTTCGATTGCGGGGTCGGGACGGTGACAAGGGCCCGGTCCTGCCGCGGCGGACGATCCTGCGAACCGCGCACACGACTGGCCGGCTCAATACGCCGGCTGGTCGGGGTCGGGACAGAATATGCGCTGCGGATCGTGGTCATGCCCTCTCCATCGCAAGCCGGATGCCAACTCTTAATGAGAAGTTAACCACGATTCTGGCTGCAAATGCGGCATTTGGGGCAGATGCCAAAGCAAAACCGGCCCGCGAGGCGGACCGGCTGGCTCATTTCGGTACGATTTTGTTAACCCTGTGAACGGGTTGTGCCAGTCGCGGCCGACCGGCGCGCGTCAATCACTTCTTGTCGAGCAGCTGGTCCATCTTGGCCCGCAAGCTGTCGAGTTCCTCGCGCAGCGCCGAAAGATCCTCCGGCTTGCTGTCCGGCGAGTCGGTTTCCTTGCTATCGGCGGACGTCGTCGCGCCCGATGCCGCACCGGCCTGGAAAGGCGTGAACATGCGCATGGTCTGGCCGAACAATTCCATGTTGCGGCGTGTCTGCTCCTCAAGCATCGCCATGGTGGCCTGCGGCGAGCTCATGGCTTCGCTCATCTTGTCGCGAAATTCTTCCTGCTGTTGCGAAAAGGAATTCATCGACATCTGGAGATAGCCGGGCACAACGCTCTGCAGGCTGTCGCCATAGAAGCCGATCAGCTGACGCAGAAAATCCACCGGCAGGAGATTGGCGCCGCGGGATTCCTCTTCAAAGATGATCTGGGCCAGCACGCCGCGGGTCAGATCGTCACCACTCTTGGCGTCAACGACCTGGAAATCGGTACCTTTCTTCACGAGGTCGCGAAGGTAGTCCAGCGTCACATACTGGCTGGTCGAGGTGTCGTAGAGGCGGCGGTTCGCGTATTTCTTGATCACGATGCCGGCGCCCTTGCCGTTCGATTTGGTCACCAGATACTCCCCTGTTCGCGCCATGAAAAAGTGTCGGGATTGTTTTTCGTTCGACTTGGGCGCGTTGTAGTTTCATGTAAGGGTTTACGCGCTCAAGGCGGTGTGCTGCAAGCGCGAACGCAATCGGCGGCAAAGCCGATGCGTAACGGACAGGTCCGGGGGGAATGATCATGACACGTACGGCGTTGGTCACAGGCGGAACGCGCGGCATCGGTGCCGCCATCAGTACAGCCCTAAAATCGGCTGGCCATACAGTGGTCGCCAATTATGCCGGCAATGAGGAAAAGGCACGGGCCTTCGCCGATGAAACCGGCATCAAGGTCGTGAAGTTCGACGTCGGTGATTTTGACAGTTCCGTCGCCGGCTTGGCGGAAGCGGAAGCCCTCGCCGGCGCCCCGGTCGACATTCTGGTCAACAATGCGGGCATCACCCGTGACACCATGTTCCATAAAATGAGCAAGGCGCAGTGGGATGAGGTGATCAATGTCGATCTCAGCTCCATGTTCAATGTCACGCGCCCGCTGATCGACGGACTGCGCGAGCGCGGTTGGGGGCGGGTGATCAACATCTCCTCGATCAATGGCCAGAAGGGGCAGATGGGACAGGTCAATTATTCGGCGGCCAAGGCCGGCGTGATCGGTTTCACCAAGGCCCTGGCCCAGGAAACCGCTCGCAAGGGCATCACCGTCAACTGCATCACACCGGGCTATATCAATACCGAGATGGTCGCTGCGGTGCCGGAAAAAGTACTGGAAAGCATCATCGCCGGCATTCCGGTCGGGCGGCTTGGTGAGGCGGGCGAGATCGGGGCGCTGTGTGTCTATCTGGCCAGCGAGGAGGCGGGTTTCGTGACCGGTTCGACGCTGACGATCAATGGTGGCCAGTATCTCGCCTGACATGAAATTCAGCTCTGCCCCAAATTTGCCGTCTTGGCGGTCATGATGCGTGTCGGGATGACGCGTTGGATTTTGGCCATACTTGTCGCCGCACTCGCTGCGGGCGCTGCAACAGGGATGCAAAACCCCCTGCGCGACCGGCTGTTGCGCAATGAGCGGACGCAGCAAGTATCGGGCTGGTTCCAGCGCGCCGACACCGGCGAATTCTTCCTGTTCGACCGATCCGGCGATGCTGCCCTGCTGCGCGAACGCGATGCGCCGGACAGTGAGGTTTTGGTCCTCTATCCGGACCGGGCACCGGGTGGCGGTACGGCCTTCATCACCGATACCGGCCGCGAGGTCATCCGGCTCACCGGCCTGGGTGGTGCGACGTATTTTCCCAGTGCCGCACCGGATGGTGTGATCGCGGATTTCGCAAGTCCGGCCGGTTCGCTGGCACCGGCGCCGCGGTCTCCGGAAGAGGTCCGCGCCAGGGCCGAGCAGCTGGCGAGCCAGATGGCGACCTCACTCGACCGGTCGATCTCGGTTGAGTATGCGCCGGCCCCGCGAGCCGGTCTGGGTGTGCAATACGATACGCTGCATATTATCGGCCTGGCCTTTGACAGCGTGCGTGGCGAGCGTCGGCGCTTGCGCGGCGTCGAACATGTCCGTGTCGCGCTGGGTGATGCGCCCGCCGCCTATCGCCAGGAAGCGACGCTCGTCGTCGTGATCGCGCCTGGCCTCGGCTATGCCGGAAGGCCGTCCTCTGCATTCATTGGCCAGGTCCTGCTCAGCGATCCAAGCGCGACCTGATCACGCCGCACCCGGTGACCAGCCTGGCGGGGCCAGCTCAAACCCCTCAAAATGAAAGCCCGGCGCAACCGTGCAGCCGACCAGCGTCCAGTCGCCGGTCGAACGCGCGCTTTGCCACACACCTTCCTGAACGACACCTTGCGGCCGTTCGCCATCGTCCAGCCTCGCGCCCAGGCGCAATGTCTCGACCTTGATCCCGTCGGCGCTGAGGCCCAGTTCCAGGGCGGCCCCGGCATGCCAGTGCCAGATCTCCACAGCGTCGACGCGATGCCAGTGCGAGCGTTCACCGGCGGCCAGCAGATAATAGATCGCCGTCGAGCGATCGCGGCCCCCGTCCGGGTCTGCGTCGCGCAGGGTCTCGGCATACCAGCCGCCCTCGGGATGCGGTTGCAGGCCGAGCGTCTCGATGATTCGGCGGGCGTCTTCAGGCAGGCTCAAAACATATCCTTTCGGCGGCGGATTTCGGCGAAGACATCGACATCGTCCGCTGTAGCCATGTCCAGGCGGGCGCGGATCGCCGGATCATCGGGGCGTAAAAAGGGATTGGCCGCTTTCTCGGCGCCGATCGTTGTCGGGACGGTCGGTTCGCCGCGCGCTCGCTCGCCCTCAACCATGGCGGCGTAGACCTGCAGGTCGCGATTGTCAGGGTCAATGCTCAGCGCAAAGCGGGCATTGGCTTCAGTGTATTCATGGGCGCAGTAAACGCGCGTCTCGTCAGGCAGGGCGGCGAGGCGGGACAGGGAATACCACATGTCGGCCGGTGTGCCTTCGAACAGTCGGCCACAACCGAGTGCAAACAGGGTGTCGCCGACAAAGGCGATCCCGTCCATTGGCAGATGATAACAGACATGCCCCATTGTGTGGCCTGGCGTGTAGATCACCTTCGCCTTGTGGCGACCCAGGCTGATGACATCGCCATTCTCAACCTCAACGGAAATTCCCGGGATGCGATGGGTGTCATAGCGCGGCCCGACGATTTTGGCCCCGGTCAGGGCCTGTATGGTCTCATTGCCGCCAGCATGGTCGAAATGGTGATGCGTGTTCCAGATCTGCGTGATCGTCCAGCCCGCCGCCTCAGCCTGGGCCAGGATGACATCAGCGTCCGGCGTGTCGATCGTGGCGGTTTCACCGCTGTCCGGGTCATGGATCAGGAAGCCGTAGTTGTCGGAAAGACAGGGAAACTGCCGGATGAGGAGTTCGCTCATTGTCCAAATGTCCGCTTGCGTTAGGCTGGTACCGCTGGGCCGTGGTCGGCCGGTCTGTGAGCCAGAGAACTTAGGCATCGCGCAGGAGTGTGGCCAGTGCGCCGTGACGTCCTTGAACTTGATCGTTTCTATCGCAGCCGCCAGGGCCGGACAGCGCATCGCATGATCGCGCGCCGGCTGGAGCCGATCTGGCCGGATGTCCGGGACATGGATGTGCTCGGCATCGGCTTTGCCAACCCCTATCTCGATATCTGGCAGGGACAGGCGCGGCGCTGCGTATCGCTGATGCCGGCGGCCCAAGGCGCCATTGTGCCGGGGCCAGACGGCGTGCCAACAGCGCTCGGCGATGAAACACACCTGCCCTTCCAGGAAGCCCTGTTCGACCGGGTGCTGCTGGTTCATGCGCTGGAGGAGACGGACTCGCTGCCCGCTTTGCTGCGCGAGGTCTGGCGGGTGATGGCGCCGGAAGGGCGGTTGATGATCGTCTCGCCGTCGCGCGCCGGCATCTGGGCCTGGCTCGACTCCACCCCGTTCGGGCATGGCCGCCCGTTTTCGCGCAGCCAGCTGACCCGATTGCTCGACGATGCCCTGCTCGTACCGACTGCTTGGTCGCGCGCCCTGTACGCCCCGCCCTGGGGTTGGAGCTCGCATCGCCGCATCGCCAATCTGTGGGAAGAGGTCGGCGAATATGCCTGGCCGGCGCTGGGCGGCCTGATCATGGTCGAGGCCGTCAAGCACAATGCTGGCGTCCTGCCCGGCCTGCGTACTGCGCGTGTCAGCAGGCGGGTACTTGAAGGGCAGAGCCAGCCCGCGTTATCTCCCCGGCGAGTGCCCACTCCGGCGCACCGGGACTGAGGAGTCATCATGTCTATTGAACCACGCGCCGGCATTCTGGACATCCGCCCCTACAAGCCGGGGTCTTCGGAAGCGCCCGGCATCGCCAATCCGGTCAAACTGTCCTCGAACGAGAACGCGCTCGGATGTTCGGCCAAGGCGGCCGAGGCGATGACGGCGATGGCGTCGAAACTCCATCTCTATCCCGATGGCGGCGCCACCAAGCTGCGTCAGGCCATCGCGGACGCCGAAGGGTTGGAAGCAGAAAATATTGTCTGCGGCACCGGGTCTGATGAACTCCTGCAGCTGCTCGGTAGGGCCTATCTCAATCCAGGCGACAAGGTCGTCCAGTCGCAATACGGTTTCCTCGTTTACCGGCTGGTGGCGATGCAGTGCGGGGCGCAGCTGGTCTCGGCACCCGAGCGGGATTATCGCAGCGATGTCGATGCCATTCTGGAAGCGGCTGGTGACGACACCAAGATCGTCTTCCTGGCCAATCCCAACAATCCGACGGGCACTTACATTCCTGACGCGGAAGTCCGGCGCCTGCGTGACGGTCTGCCGTCGTCGACGCTGTTGGTGCTGGACGCCGCCTATGCCGAGTTCGTGCGTCTTCCTGATTATGAGGCCGGTATTGAACTGGCGCGTGAGCGTGATGATGTCATCGTCACCCGTACCTTTTCGAAGATCCACGGACTGGCCGCGCTGCGTCTGGGCTGGGCCTATGGCAACAAGGCGATCATCGACGTGCTGCACCGGGTTCGCGGCCCGTTCAATGTCAATATGGCGGCGATCGAGGCCGGCACGGCGGCGATCGGCGACCACGAGTTCCAGACCCGATCGGCGGATCATAATGACGAGTGGGTGGCCTATTTGCGCCAGCAGATCGGTGGCCTCGGCCTCGAAGTGACACCGAGTGTGTGCAATTTCGTGCTGATCCATTTCCCGGAAACGCCGGGTCGGACTGCGGCGGAAGCAGATGCTTATCTGACCTCCAAAGGCCTGATCATCCGCGGTGTGGAGCCTTACGGCCTGCCCAACGCCCTGCGTGCGACGGTCGGGACCGAGGCCGAGAACCGCCGTCTGGTCGAGGCCCTGACGGACTTCATGAAAGCCTAATTGCCAAGGCCGCCCAAGCGGGCCGGTCCGAGATAGACGCCGCCATCGCGGATCCGGAAGGGCAGGGAGACCCCCTCCGGGCCGCGCGGTGCCATCATGGCGGCCACTCGCAGTGCTTCGCGGTTCTGTTCCGGAATCAGCCGCGCCTCCACCAGCGCTTCGGCGAGTGTGTCGGGATCGGTCACGCGCAGGGACAATCGGCCGTCGGGCCGGGCCATGCGGTCGAGGGTGAACTCGCCGACTGCCGTCAAATCTGCCGGACCCCATTGCAGCGCCGCATCGGTGATGTCGAGTTGGCCACCGGCCTGGCTCCAGGCCACCGCGTCGGCATTGCGGGCGAGTGACGCCCATTCGGTGACCGAAAATTCCATCCGCGCCATGCCGAGTGTTTCACCGAAGGCGCGCTCGACATCGCGGCTGAGCACGCCGGGCGCGGCCACCACATTCTCCGCCATCGCCCGGACATGCAGCGTGTTGTCGGCCTCGACAATGCCATTGAGATAGAGCGCGCCGATCGCCTGCACGTCCGGGGCATCGCCGGCGCGGGTCAGGATCGTGAAGTCGATCAACTCGGCGCCGACCCGCTCGGTCTCGCCAGCCTCGTTATAGACCAGGCTGATCCGGGCATCACTGGCACCCAGTTCGAGCTCGCTGCCCGGACCGTTGAGATTGTTGAGATAGGCCGGACCGCCGAAACGGACGATCCAGTGCGACAGGTCATGGGGGACGGCATGGGCCTGCAGGCTCGCCAGCTCGGCATGCCAGCCACCATCACTCGCCGGCGCGGTGATGCGCGGTGCACGGAAAGTCACCTGGAAGCGGTAGGGATAGCCGGAAACCGTCAACGCTTCGCGTTCGATCTCATAGCCGGCGGCTTCCTGCTCGGTGACCCAGCGCTCGACGGCGGCGCGGATCTGGGTGCTGGCATAGACCCAATAGGCCGAATACAGCAGGAAAACGAAGATGATCGCGCCGAACGGCAGGATGAAACGCAGGCGTCCGGTCATGATCAAATCTCTTTTGTTGCCAGTTCCGGGTCCGCAGCGAGGAGCGCGTCGGTGGCCTGGTTGATGCGGGCATGCAGCTCGCGCATGAAGTTGGCCTTGTCCAGTCCCGGCGCGATCGGTTCCAGGAACTCGACCACGATGAGACCGGGCTTGCGCAGGCCGCAATAGGTTTCCAGATGAACGCCGGAATTGAGCGCGACCGGGATGCAGGGCTTGTTCATCGACTTGTAGAGGCCGGCAATGCCCGGCTTGAACTCGGGCGCCTCGCCCGGGCGCACGCGGGTGCCTTCGGGAAAGATCAGGACCTGGCGATTCTCCGAGCCGCGCTTTGCGGCGTCACGAAGCATGCCTTTAAGGGCCTTGCCACCGCCATCCCGGTCGATCGAGATATTGCCGAGCTTGACCGCGAACCAGCCGAAAAAGGGCATGTAGACCAGTGATTTCTTCAGGATGATCGCCGGGTCGGGCAGGATTTCCCAGAAGGCCAGCGTCTCCCACATGCTCATATGCTTGGAGGCGACCAGGGCGCCGCCATCGGTCAGGTGTTGCCGGCCGCGCACCTCGAACCGGACGCCCAGGATCCAGCGCATCCCGAACCAGACCACTTTGAGATAGACCCGAAGGATTTTTCGCGCCCAGTGACGCGGTCCGAGCAGGAGCGGGGTTCCGATCAGGCCGAACACTGTCATCAGACCATACATCCAGATGTAAAAGGCCAGAGATCTCAACAAGCGCATCAGGCGTCTTCCACAGTCGGGGTCAGCGAATGGCGCAGCTGCACCGTCGTGTATTTGGCATATTCCTGGAGCCAGAGGCGCAGCCCGCGAACGTCTTGCCACGGTGCTGGCGTGCGGACCGGGTAGGGGATGAGGTCGACGCCGGGCATATTGCTGCGGAACTCCAGAAGGCTGCGCGGCAGATGATAGTCTGACGTCACGATGATCAAGCGATCATAACCGTTGGCCCGCACATAGGCGGCCGCTTCGCGGGCATTGCCGACCGTGTCGGTCGCCTCGCGGCCCAGCGTCACGCAGCACGCGAATGCCGTGTCATCAAGGCCGGTATGGCGGCGGATATCGGCGGTGGTCGCAGATGGATTGACGCCGGAGATCATCAACTGTCCGGCGCGCCCGTCCTGCAATAACTGACCGCCAGCCGCCAAGCGGCCGGCGTCTCCCGTCAGGACGATGATGGCATCGACCGAAACATTATCGTCCGGAGCCTCATAGCCGGCCACCTTGCCGGCATAGTCGGCAAAGCCGATCGCGCTGACCAGCACGATCACAAAGCACAGGCCGCGCAGCCAGAACCAGCTCCGCTTCATACTGTCCTCCCGGAATTCCGGTCCGGCGCCAGGCCGGATGTGTGAACCCTCACCAAGGTCGAGCCTCATGTCTGAAACGGGCAGATTTATGGTCGTTCACCAGCGCCCCCGCAAATCGGACGCCACCGCCAATCGCGCCGAAACCGCGGCGGTTAGCCCGGCCAGGACTGGAGCGGCGGCAAGCAGGACAAATTCGAACGGATCAGACGCCCATTGCGGCAGGAAAAACGCCATGTCGGCCGGGGCATCCCCGAGGCTGACGAGCAGGGAGACGAGGCCGGCGAAGACCGCGCCCGCGACCCCGGCCTTGAGTCCCAGCATGAAAAAGCGGCGTTGGAAAAGGCCGGCAATAAACCGGTCCTCGGCGCCGCACAGATGCAGGGCGTCGATGACGTCGAGACGCGCGGCGAGACTGGCACGGGCCGCGAAGGCGATCACTGCCGCGGCGGCACCGGCCAGCAGTGCCAGCAATCCCAGCCCGAGCGCCTGGGCTGATCCTGCGGCGCGGCGGACGGCATCGGACCAGCGGCCATGATCGTCAATCCGCGCCATCATGCCTTCCGCATCGAGCTGTGCCTGCAGGGCGGCGGTGTCGATTTGCGCGTCGGAGCGGGTTCGCACATCGACCAGTAAGGGCAGGGGCAGGTCGTCGGGCAGATTGCCTTCGCCAAGCCAGGGGGTGAGCAGGGCCAGCGCGTGATCGCGGCCGCGCGATGTCGCGCGCTCGACGCCGGGCAAGGCCGCGGCCAGTTCGGCAGCCCGTCCGGCATCGGCTTCGGCGTCGCGGCCTTCGACGGGACGGATCTGGATGGTCAGTGAGGTCTCGAGATCCGTTGTCCAGCGCTGCGCCTGGAGCCAGGCACCACGCGCCCCCAGGGCGGCGATACAGGCCAGGAAGACGAGGATAGCGGCGACCACGAAGAGCGGCCGGTCGCGACCGGCATCCGGGGGCAACAGGCGACCATTGCCGCCGGCTGGTGGTTTGGGGATGGCGCTACTCATCATCGTCCCCGTCGTCCGCGATGTCTGTCTCGTGTGGCTCGACGCTGCTGCGCGGGGCTGCAGCGGCCGGCGCCGCGGCGATGCGATCAGCTTCGGCTTCCGCCTCGGCGGCCTCCTGCATGCGCAAGCGTTCGCTGCGCGGCGGGCGGATGTGCAGATGGCCGTTCGACAGCGTCATCACCGGTGCATCGAGCATGCGCACCAGCTGCAGGTCGTGGGTGGCGATGATGATGGTGGTGCCCAGTTTGTTGAGCTCTGCAAACAGTCGCAGCAGGCGCATGCCCATTTCCGGATCGACATTGCCGGTCGGTTCGTCGGCGATCAGGACTTCGGGCTGGCCAACCACGGCGCGGGCAATGGCGACGCGTTGCTGTTCGCCGCCGGACAGGGTGGCCGGCAGGGCATTCATCTTGTCACCCAGGCCGACCCAGGTGAGCAATTCGGCCACGTCTTCGGCGTAGTCCTGACGTTTGCGACCCGCGACCCGTAGCGGCAAAGCGACATTGTCGAACACATTCATGTGGCCGAGCAGGCGAAATTCCTGGAACACCACCCCGACCCGCCGTCGCAGGTCCGGAAGCTCATTGCGCGGCAAAGTCGCGGCATCACGGCCGAAATAGCTGATCAGCCCGCGCGAGGGCTTGGCGGCGAGGTATATCAGCCGCAAGAGCGAGGTTTTGCCGGCTCCGGACGGTCCGGTGAGGAATTGGAAAGAACCGCGTGGTAAATCAAAAGACAAATCGCGCAGAATCTCCGGTCCCCGGCCATACCGCATGCCGACATTGTCGAAGCGGATCACCGGCTCCGGGTCCATGTGCGGCGACTGGGATGAACTCGGGCTGATGGAAATCCTCCATGCGTTCGGGAGAGCCGAAGAAGATGTGTAGACGACTCATATGAGCATAGTACTCAGCTGTCCGTCATGTACCACGCGTTACCGTGCCAATCCCAATGCGATTGGCACGAATGGTCGTCGTGTGCGCTGTGCCTCGTGCGGTCATGTCTGGACGGCCGAGATGGAAGATCCCAGCGATCTGCCCAGCCTGCAACCGGCCCCGCCCGTGAAACCGGATGCCCCGGACGAGGATGCCGGGGGCGAGAAAAAGGTCCACACAGCCTTCCGCGAACGCCAGGAAAAGAAACGCCGCACCCTGTCGGCCGCCGCCGCCGGTGGCGCCTGGGGTGGTTTGTTGGCGGCCTGTACCGTCCTGTTCGTGTGTGCCTGGATCTTCCGCGTCGATGTCGTGACCCTTTGGCCGCGGGCCAGCTCGGCCTATGCCGCGGTCGGCGCGACGGTCAATCCCTGGGGCTATGATGTCGGTGAGCTGGATGTGACCCGTGAGGTCGATCATGGCGTGCCGCTGCTGGTCATTGAAGGCGATATCCACAATTTTGACCGCCGCGCCCGCGCCATTCCCGGCCTGCGGGCCATCCTGCGCGATGAACATGGCGAAGCGGTACTGGAGTGGACAATCTCGATGCCGGCCGGCCGCCTTGGTGCGGGCCGTCGCCAGGATTTCCGCACCGTGGTCTCCGATCCGCCACCGGACGCGGTCGAGGTCGAGGTCGTCCTGATGGAAACACCGGCGCATGGCAATGCTGATAGCGGCCATCAAGACGCCGGGGCCTCAGATGGTGCAGCCGCTGACGACGTCCACACATCGGAACTGGACACAGCCGCCGTGACGGATCACGCACCGGCGCCCGAACATGGCCCTCCGGCGGACCAGCACGCCTCAGCCGAACCGGTCGAGACCGGCCAGCACTGAGCGCTTCACCGTAGGGCCCAACTGAAAAAAGGGCGAACCGGTTGACCGGTTCGCCCTTTCTCACGCGTCCTGCTTGGCGCGGGACTTGCCCATCAGCGTGTCGATCAGCGCAGGCAGGCCAGCGCCGTCAGCAGACTGATGAATATCGATCCGGCCGACCTTGTCGGTCAGTCGTTCCAGCGCTTCCAGCTCCTTGAGCCGCATCAGTGCCGGATGATCCTCCATCAGTCGCGCCGTGTTGAGGAGGGCCCGCGTTGCTGCGGTTTCCTCGCGACGACGGACCAGGTTGGCCTCGGCCGCCTTTTCGGCCTCCACCACCTTGTTCAGCATGTCACGCATCTCACCGGGCAGGATGACATCCTTGATGCGCAGATCACTGACCTGCACACCAGTGTCGGCCAGACGATCACGCAGATGTGCCGTGATCTCCCGGTCAACTTCGATGCGGTCCTTCAACAGCCCGTCCAGGGTCCGGCCAGCCACCGCTTCGCGGGCGGCGAACTGGACCAGCTTGTAGATGTGCGCATCGGCATCCGTCAGAGCCTTGGCGCGCAACACCGGATCCGTGACCCGGGTGAAGGCCGTCAGGTTCAGGCGGATCGTGACACGATCCCGGGTCAGCACTTCCTGTGCGGTGACATCGAGCGCGGTTTCCCGCATGTCGACGCTTTCGATCCGGACCAGACGGTCCGCCGCCCAGAAGGCGTGACGACCCGGGTCCAGGCGCTCACGCAGGGCACCGTCGACAAACAGCAGGCCAGCACGTTCGCTCGCAATCCGGGCCTGTACGATGGCCGTTCCTGCGTACGAGGACCAGCGATCAGCCAGACGCGGGTCGATCCGGTCGGCCCCGGCAAGATCCACCATTTCGACGCGGATGTCGTGCATGACCGTCCAGAAGGCGCGGGTCACACCGTGCGGTACAAGCGCGTGCGGTGCTCCATCCAGCGTTACCAGAGCCAGGGTGCCGGCTTGCGGTTGAACGTAGACGAAGTTCCCCTCGGCCAGGTCCGGGCGTGCGCGGAGGACCTGGTTTGCGAGTTCGAAATCGAGGATCGCCCGGCGCGTGTCGAAAATTTCGACGTGGATACGGGCCAGCGGATCGAGCCACTGATGGCGACCGGCGCCGACGAGATCGACAATTGCGCGATCGCGCCGTACCAGGCCACGTTCGTGTTCGGCCAGAACGGCCGTGGTCATAATCATATCAAAGGCCTTTCTTGTTCTTTTTGGTCAAAGGCTTGGCAGGACTGCCAGGACCGTTCGACGGAACGCGCACGGGGTGGGCGTTCAGGCGACAGGTCCCGGCCTTTAAAGGACCTGTCGCGAGGAGGCTTCAGCCGCTAGGCGGCGTTCAGTCTCCGAAGCAACACGCCCTCGGGCGGTTCGTCGGCGCCGGTATCCCGCGCACCGCAAAGTGCGGGCGCCGTCTGCCGGTCTGCCGGGCGTTTGAAGGCCGGCCCGAGGGTCGGCAACAAATGACTCAGGCAGGGGCGCGAACGCTCCTGGCAGCCTGGTTCAACAGTCAGGTAAATCGACTTTGCGGGTCGAGGCTTTGGACGGGGATTTGAACCCCGATATCCATGATTAAAGGTCATGTGCTTTACCAGATCAGCTTTCCAAGCATTCCCGCATGCAACCGGGACACGGGACGGGCAGGACCCTCCGTGCCGGCGGGGTCTCACGAGCCCCCACATTCGGGAGGCGGGTTCTGACTGAGGTGGGGCCCACAATCAACCACTATGTTGCGAAAAAATCCCGGTGTGGCACATTAACCACAACCCGGGTATCAGAACCGGTCGAGCAGGCGCTCGATATAGTCGAGCTCTTCCTGTGGCCGGCCGGCTTCGGCGGCGCGGCGGCGCAGTTCTTCAAGGATATCACGGGCGCGGGCGCGGCTCATTTCGTCGGGTACTTCGACGCCGGCGCCATCAGCAAAGGCGCCTTCGGCCGGACGTCCGAGCGGGTCACGATTGTCCTCGCCTTCGCCCATCTGGCTGCCGTTTTCCTGCATCCGCTCCAGGAGATCGCGGGCCAATTGCTCGGCGCCTGAGCGCAGATCGGCCAGCGCTTCTTCCTGCGCCGCGAGTGCGCCTTCGGTGTCGCCATTGCGCAGCGCCTCTTCGGCTTGGCGCATGGCTTCGCCGGCCCCGCCGAGCGCCTCTTCACCCTGACCGGGCAGGGCATCGGCGGATTCGGAGAAGCGCTGGGCCAGCTGCCCCTGGGCATCGGCGAGCGCTTGCGCGCTCTGGCCGCCGCCGCTCTGGTTTTCCGCCAGTGTCTGCGGCCCGTCGCCGGATTGCTGGCCTTGCTGTTGCTGGCCGGAGGAATTGCCCGATTGTGGCTGGCCGGTGCCGCCTTCTTCCTGTGACAGGCCGAAAGTCTGGTCCTGCAGATTGCGCTGCTCGCCGATCACCTCGCCCAATTCTTCCAGGGCGCGGGCGATGGCTTCGGAAATCGGATCGCTCTGCTGGCCTTCGCCCTGACCCTGGCCGAGTTGCATCTGCATGTTGCGCAGCATTTCCGACAGGGCGGCGAGCGCCTGACGGGCATCAGCGGTGTTGCCCAGCTCGGCGGCATCGCGCAGCGCGTCGAGCATTTCCTGCAAGCCTTCCGAGTTGAGGTTGGAGCCTTGTCCGCCCTCGGCGAAATTGCCTTCTTCGGCTGCTTCGCGTGCCATTGCGGCCATGTAGTTCTGCATGGCTTCCTGGTAGGCCTCGAACAGGGCCGCGAGCTCGGTCTCGTCGGCACCGCGGGCCAGGGCTTCCATCAGCGCCCGCTCGGCTGCCCGCAGCGCCGCCTCGGCATCGGCCAGCGAGCCGAGTTCGGCCCGCAGGGCGATCAGCCAGAGATCGCCTTCCAGATCACCCAGCGCCGCCTGGTCGCGCTGGCGGCGCAGCCGGTGCAGCGCCTCGCGCAGGCCGAGATAGACGATCGGATCGTCAAAGAAATATTCCGGTGCATCCGAGATCGCCGCCAATCCGCGCGCGACTTGCTGCAGACCTTCCGGCGCGCGCTCGATCCGGCGGGCCGGGTTTTCGGTGAAATAGGCGGGGCCGGCGGGGATGTCTTCGGCGAACAGCGGCGCCGGTTCGTCCAGTGGCGCGTAGGCGGCGTCGGACGCCATGACATTGCGGCGCTGTTCAGCGACGGCCCGGGCCAGGGCGTCGAGGAAAACGCGGGCCGGCAGGGTGATGCCGAGTTCCGGCGAGCGACCGATATTGCCGGCGGCATCGGTGGCGACCATGCGGACCTCGACCCGGCTGCCGGCGAGCGGATGGCGGGCGGTCTCCAAGAGGGTCGACATCGCGTTGTTGTCGCCGGTCGGTGTGACGGCCGTGGTCTCGATCTCGAGCGTCTGCCAATCGCCGCGTGACTCTTCCTCGCGCAGCTCCAGCGCATAGCCGGTGGCGCCATAATCATCGGTCACCGTGAAATCGAGATCGAGTTCTCCGGCGGCGGTTGAGTCCGGCACAGCGGTCAGCCGGACGCGGGGCGGTGTGTCGGGGGTCACCGTGATTGACCAGGTTTCGCGGGTGCCCGGCGCGGCAAGGCGCAGGCTGGCATCGAGATCGACCGGTTGCCGGATTTCCCAGACACTGTCGCCGATCTCATTGCCGTCGGTGCGTTGGCGGCCGTCGGCGTCGCGGAGTGTGAGGCGGGGCTGACGACGCGAGCCGGCAATGCGGGCGACGAAGGTCGAACCTGCGGGCACGACCGCCTCGCGACTGTCAGCAGCGAGGAAGATCGGGGCGCGGCCGGTATAGGCGGGGGGATCAATCCAGGCGTCAATCGAAAGCGTGTCGCCACCGGCGATGATGGGTGTCAGCGAGAAAGCCTCGCCAACCCGGTCGCGGGCGGCAGGGCCGGCGACCAGCCAGCTCACCACGAGGCCGAGCGCCAGCATGCCGCGCACGGCGAAACCATCATGGCGGGCCCAAGCCGCGTGCGGGCGCCGTGCCCGGGCCGATTTGAGCCGTACGGCCATGCGGCGCTGGTGTTCGTGCCAGACCCGCTGGGCGATCGGGTCGGCGTCGCTCGGCTTGTCGGTCAGGGCTTCATGGGGGCGGGCGGGAATATCCGAGTCAGTTTCGACGCGGCGGGCCATGTCGTCAGCATCAGGCCAAACAAACCGCCGCAGGCCGGGGCGCGTCAGCCAGACAGCGAGCGCGAAACTGGCAATGGCATAGATGGCGCGCCACGGATCGCCGAGCATGTCCCAGCTGCCGAGCAGCGACAGGATGAGATAGCCCGTGATCCAGGCCAGGGCTGGCCAGATGACCGGAACAGACCGCTCCCAGACGAGCGAAAACCAGGCAAGGATCAAGGATGTGCGACGCATGGCGGAAAATCTATCACGCCGAACCGGAATAACGAGGCTTCGCTGCATTACGATTTGGTGAGCCGCGAAGCGTCAAATCCCTATTCGCCGCTATCCTCTTCAGCCGGCGGCTGGTCGCCCCACAGCGGGTCGGGGCGTTCCAGATTGCCGCGCAGGCCGCAAGCCGCGACAGCGAGTGCGCTGAGCATGACAAGGGTGAATGTGGCCAGACGTTTCATCGCAATAACCCTCAGCAACCCAGACGGTCTTTCCAGACCGTCACTTGTTCACGGACCCGCACCGGTGATGTGCCGCCGAAACTGGTGCGGCTCGACATTGATGCCCGCGCACTCAACACGGAAAACACGCTGTCGTCGATAGCCGGTTCGATGCTTTGCATTTCGGCCAGGGAGAGCTGCGCCAGCGGCACGTCGCGGGCTTCGGCCAGTTTGACGATCGAGCCGGAAATATGGTGTGCATCACGGAAGGGCTTGCCCAGTTCGCGCACGACATAATCGGCCAGGTCGGTGGCGTCGGAATAGGCCTCGCCGGCGGCCTCTTCGAGCGCGGCCGGGAAGAAGGTGAGGTCGGCGGCCATGCCGGCCATTGAGAGCAAGGCCAGTTCCAGGTCATCGATCGCCTGGAAGACCGGTGCCTTGTCTTCCTGCAAATCCTTGGAATAGGCGAGCGGCAGGCCCTTCACCACGGTCAAGAGTCCGGTCAGCGAACCGCTGATCCGGCCCGGCTTGGCGCGGACCAGCTCGGCGGCGTCTGGGTTGCGCTTTTGCGGCATGATGGACGAGCCGGTCGACCAGGCATCCGACAGGGTGGCAAAGCCGAAACGGCGCGTGCACCACAGCACGATCTCTTCGGCAAAGCGTGACAGGTTCACGGCGCAGATCGCGGCAGCCGAGAGGACTTCCAGCGCAAAATCACGGGCCGCGACGCCGTCGAGCGAATTGGCCATGGGGCGATCAAAGCCGAGCGCTTTGGCGGTCATCTCGCGGTCGATCGGGAAGGCGGTACCGGCCAGTGCCGCACAGCCCAGCGGGCTTTCATTGAGGCGTTTGCGGGCATCGGCGAAGCGACCGCGATCACGCTGGGCGACCTCGACATAGCTCAGCAGGTGATGACCGAGCGAGACCGGCTGGGCGGTCTGCAAATGGGTGAAGCCGGGCATGACCTGGTCGGCATGGGTTTCGGCCTGTTTGACGAGCGCGGTCTGGTAGGCGGCGAGCATGGCGTCGATGCGGTCGCAGGCATCGCGCAGCCAGAGGCGGAAATCGGTGGCGACCTGGTCATTGCGCGACCGTGCCGTGTGCAGGCGGCCGGCCGGTTCGCCGATGATGTCCTTCAGGCGCGCCTCGACATTCATGTGCACGTCTTCCAGCGCCGCCGACCACGGAAAGTCGCCGGCATGGATTTCCGAGCGGACCTGTTCCAGCCCGCGCTGGATCGCCGCAGCATCCTCGCTTGAAATCACACCCGTTGCGGCCAACATTTGGCTGTGGGCCAGGGAACCGTCAATGTCCTGATCCGCCATGCGCTTGTCGACGTCGATCGAGGCGTTGATCGCTTCCATGACTGCGGAGGGACCGGCCGAAAAGCGGCCGCCCCACATCGCACTGGAAGTTTTGGTCGGCGCGTCGTTCGGTGTGTCGTCAGCCATGTCGGTATGCCCGTGGAGGAGATAGAGATGAAGATGTCGCCGCTCAAGGCTGCACTGATTGCCATGCCCCTGATTGGTATTGCGGGCCTTCTATACGTGGTGTTTTCGGCCATGGACAAGGGCGAAACCGGCCCGCTGGACAGCTATGCCCATGGCGAGATGCGGGCTTTTGTCTCCATCGATGATGCGCCGTCACAGCCGGACCTGGTCTATGTCGACGGCGATGGCGGCGAGGTGCGCCTGTCGGATTATCGCGGTCAGGTGATCCTGGTGAATTACTGGGCGACCTGGTGTGGCCCCTGCGTCGAGGAAATGCCGGCCTTGTCGCAGCTGCAGGCCGAGCTCGGCGGTGACGACTTCCAGGTGGTGACGGTGACGCTGGACCGCTCCATCGAAGACGCCCGTGAATTCCTGACGCGGATGGAGTTGGGCAATCTGCCACTGATCCACGACGTGACCTTCTCCAGCCCCAGCCAGGTGCGGGCAATCGGCCTGCCGATGTCCATTCTTTATGACGGCCAGGGTCGCGAGATCGGCCGGGTGCCGGCGCCGGCGGAGTGGAATAGCGAGGACGCCTATGCCCTTATCCGGGCCGCGATCCGCCGCAATATCTGACCGGGTCCGTTGGGGCTAATTGCACCGTTCGACGTTGTAGGTCCGGCAATAGCTTCCATCCGGCGGGCAGATTTGTTCTTGCACCATTCGGCACTGACGGTTGGTCCCGCTATTTGTTGATCCGGAGCCGTTTCCCATCGCGCCCGAAAGCATCAAGCCGCCGAGCGCCCGGATGGCCGGATTGGCAGCGCCGACGGGTCGACAGGTTCCGGGGAAGTCGTGATAGGTGACACAACGGACCTGATTGTTCGTGAATGTCACTCTCACCCAGCCGCCACGTCCGCCATTGTAGGTATAGTCGCCTTGGATGACGGCGTCGCCCGAGTTGGGTGTGTGAGAAAGGATACGCGCATTGCGCATGCTTCCATTGTCATAGCGATTGAACAACCATGAGCGCGAATCCCGGGCGACAACATCGTTCAATAACTGCGCGACTTGGGCGCCGTCATTTGCGGCGGTCTGGCTGGTGCCTGCGGTTTGATTCTGACCGGGTTTGACCTGCGCGTCTGTCGGAGCGCAAGCGATCATCAACGCGATGGTCGCGATTGTTTTTGGCCACAATTTCATGCCATCCCCCTAGGTTGAAGAATTCCGCATGGGCATCTTAGGTCGCGCCGACTTAGGGGCAAGCGAAATCGGGTCCTGGGCGGCAATTTGTTATAGTGTCGATCAGCAGTTCTGCCTTGCTGAGAAAACGGGCCGCTCCGATGTCTCGGGGCGGCCCAGTTGTTTGCATCTCGGAGGGATAAATCGAGTCGCAAACCCGTTCGGGGAGGAGCGGGTTGGCGCTCTTCTAGGGGCGGGATGCGACGTTGGAATGACAGGATGGCGATGCTTGTGTGTCGGGTCGGAAGAATTCGCAGTGTGAAAATATTGCAATATTTTTAGGTTGTTACCGCTCTGCAGCAAGAAAGTTTCCCGCGCGCGAAAATTTCGCCTGACACAAGAAAAAGCGCTCCGGACCCTGTGGTCCGAAGCGCTCTTCATACCGGTTGATGTGACGGCGTCTTAGTAGGTGACGCGGACACCGAAGACGGCGGACCAGCCGTATTCTTCGAACTGCTCAACCCGGTCGATACCGTCCGGACGGGTGACCGCGCGGAAGGGCTCGTCGGTGACGTTCTTCAGATCGGCGAAGATCTGAAGCGTGTCGTTGAATTCGAACTTGGCCGAGAGGTCGAGCTGGCTGTGCTCGAGCACCCAGCGGTCTTCGTCGGCACCGCCGCGGATCTCGTCGAGGAATTCCGAGCGGGTCGACAGCACGGCGCGCAAATCCCATGGGCCGTTGTCATAGCCGAGCACCGCATTCCAGACCGTGTCGGACTGGCGCGGCAGCGGAACGATGCGGCCGTCAGGCAGGACCGCTTCACTGTCGGTGGCGGTGTAGTTGAAGCCGACGATGAAGCCTTCGACCGGCAGGAAGTCGAGGGCCTGCTGGTAGTTGAACTCGAGGCCCGACACTTCGGCGTTCGGCAGGTTGATGAAGGAGGCAGCTTCGTCGAAGAAGCGGCCATTCAGCGTGATGTCCTCATAACCGACACCGGCGATGACATTTTCCAGGTCCTTGTTGAAATAGCCGAGGTAAACGACCGCGTCGTTGTTCGGATACCATTCGATGGAGACGTCAAAGTTCTCGGCTTCCAGGCGCTCGAGGTCCGGATTGCCGAATTCGCCCTCGACTTCGTCATCATCGTTCTGCTCGACCAGGATGCGCGGGGCAAACTGGCCCGGGTTGGGACGCTGGATCGAGGCAAAATAGCCACCGCGGACGATCACGTTTTCCGTCAGCTCATAACGGGCCAGGATCGACGGCAGGACGTCGGTATAGTCGTCAGACGCAGAGGTCGGCGTCACATAGACCGTGTCTTCCAGCTGGACCACACCGTTCACCGTGGAGTCTTCCTCGGCGAGGAAGGTTTCGTAGCCACGGGCGGCCATGTCGGTCTGCTCGACACGGACACCACCGACCAGACGCAGCGGACCGTTTTCGATGGATCCCATCAGATAACCGGCCATGACATCTTCCTCGACGCGGTAAGACGCGCCGAAACTGTCGATATCACTGTCATTGGCTTCGTAGTCGAGGCTGCCCAGGTTCGAGAAGAAGAAATCGCGGACGCTGGTCGGATTGGCGACAGGACCGATCGGGCCCTGGCCGTAATCGACCGTCCGGACGACCTCGGAAAGGAGCAGGTTTGCGTCGTCATAGACGTCGAAATCCAGCGCAAACTTCTTGTCCCGCGTGCGGGCCCGGACACCGTATTGGACATAGCCCGGCATCGTGCCGAAATTCATGTCATGGCGGATGTTCAAGGCGGCCGCATATTCGCGGTCCTGCGACAGGCCATTGGTCAGTTCGAAACCGGCATTTTCGTAGTTTGAGGCGTCAAAAACACGATCCGTGGTGACGCCGCCACCAAAGCCCAGCTGCGGGCGCAGCGGGTTCGTCGAGTCGACCGTGAAGAGCTCGCCGTCTTCAAACTCATAGCTGAAATCCGTATCGAGACGGTTCGGCTCGGCTTCTTCCGCATAGACGTAGGACAGCGACCAATCGACCGAGGTATTGCCGTTCAACCATTCACCACCGAAATCGGTTGCGAAGATCATCTGGGTTTCGAGGCGATCCTTGATGTCGCGGTCGATTTCCATCTCGTCGGCTGTGAAGACAGCCAGATTGCCGGACGAGTTGGTGTCGTCATATTCGGCATCTTCGAACTTGATCTCGACGCGGTTGCGGTATTCCGCATCCGAGAAGTCAGACCAGGTCGAGCGCGAATAAAGGGTCAGGTCATTGTTGACGCGGTAGTCGAAATTCAGGGCCGCCGTCGTACGTTCGCGGGTCACCTGATAGTTGCGCATCTCGACTTCATTCGGGAAGGCGACGCTTTCGTCGACATCCCAGCCGCCATCGACCTCGAAGCTGTCAGAGCCGAAGACGCGCTGCTGGTAGGACAGCGAGCCGGCGACGCCGAGACGTCCGTCCATGAAGTTGTTGGCGAAGTTGATCGAGCCGCGGTGGCCGAATTCCTGCTCCATGTCGGAGTAGAGGCCGGCGACGCGGGCGCGCAGATACATGTCATCGACATCGAGGCCGGACATGGTTTCGATTTCGACATTACCGCCGATGCTGTCGCCATCCATGTTCGGAAGCAGCGATTTGTTGATCACGACGGAGGAGAGCACATCGGCGTCGATGACGTCGAGGCCGACCTGGCGGTCTTCCGCTTCCGGGGACACCAGGCGGACACCATTGATCGAGGTGGAGACCAGGTTCGGGTCAAGGCCACGGATCGACACGAAGCGGCCTTCGCCCTGGTCGTTGAGCACGTTCACGCCGACGGCGCGGCGGGCGGCTTCGGCGACATTCTCGTCCGGGAACTGGCCGATGGCGTCGGAGGACAGGACCGCGACATTGCCGTCATTGGCGCGCTGGCGCGACAGGGCGGAGTTCAGGGCGCCGCGCTGGCCCATGACCAGGATGTTGTCCATGTATTCGACGTCGTCACCCAGGGTGATCGTCGGCGACACGGTGTCGGTGACCGTGGCGAGGGTCACATTGTATTCGCGGGCCGGGGCACCGACATAGCTGACGCGCAGCGTGTAGTCACCGGCGGCGAGGCCGGTGACCCGGAAGGTGCCGTCAGCGCCGACCGTCGTCGTCTGGCCGGTTTCCATGATGCGGACGATGGCACCCTCAAGTCCGACGGACTCGGAGGCGTCTGTGACACGACCGGCAATGGTGCCGGCCTGGGCAGCGGTGGCGGCCGCGAGCGCGAGCACGGAGGCCGTGCCGAGCATGGCGATGGTCTTCTTCATGGGAGTCCCCCTCACATGTACATGACTGATGCCTTGCCCGGGCGGGCAAAGTTGCGGCCTCTATGCGCGGGGATCAGCGACATGATGATGACGCTTCGATCTCACCTCCGTGTCGTTTTCTTGTCGAATTCGCGAATTGCCGTATCAACGGCGCGTCTGTCACGGAAGTGTCGTAAAATCAGGGCTTATCGCCCTGATTTCCCCGTGTTATCGGCGCCTGTTGCCGACCGGAGACATGTCATGAAAAACCTGCTTGGACTACTCGCTGGCGCCAGTGCCTTGGCCGCCTGCAGCCAGGGGCTGCCACCGGTCGCGATCGAGGCGAGCGTTGAAACCGCCAGTGTCGCGGGCACGGGTGATGCCGCCGATGATCCGGCCGTCTGGGTCGCCGCCAATCCGGCTGACAGCCTGATCTTCGGCACTGACAAGGACAATGGCGTCTACGTCTACACGACGACCGGCGCGGAGCACGCCTATCTGCCCGAGGGGCGGCTCAACAATGTCGATGTCCGTTACGGTTTTGATCTTGGCGACCGCGTGGTCGACATCGCAGCGGCGTCGGACCGGTCCAATGGCGGTATTGCCTTCTTTTTCATCGATCCGGCGTCGCGTGACGTCTCCTATGTCGGCGCCGTGACCGTCGCGAATGTGACCGAGCCCTACGGCTTCTGTCTCTATCGCTCACCGGTCGACCAAGCGCTCTACGCCTTCCTCTCCGACAAGGAGCCGGGCACGTTCGTCCAGTATGCGCTGGGCTGGGATGGCACCATGGTCACGACACAAGAAGTGCGCCGGGTCACCCTGGGAACAATCGCCGAGGGCTGTGTTGCCGATGACCGCACCGGCCAGCTCTACATGAATGAGGAAAATGTCGGCGTCTGGACCATGGGGGCCGAGCCCACTGACCCCACCGAGCCGCAGCCGATCGCCGCGACCGACGGTCGTGAAATCACCGCCGATGCCGAAGGCGCGGCCCTGCTGCCGCAAGGCGAGACCGGCGGCTGGCTGGTCGTCTCGAGCCAGGGCGACAATACCTATGCGGTCTATGAGCTGGAGAGCCATGCCTTTGTGACGCGCCTGCAGATTGTCGACGCCGCGATTGACGGGGCCACCCATACGGACGGGCTCGACATCTCCGCCGCCAATCTCGGCCCGGACTTTCCGGCCGGTGTGCTGGTGGTCCAGGATGACGAGAATGATACCGGCGGCCAGAACTTCAAATTTGTCGACTTGCGCGCGGTGGTCGCGGCGATTGAGACGGCAGCGCCAGCCGACTAGGGTTTCGGGATGGCTCTACTCGTCCCGATCGTCCTCGTTGCCATCCTCCTGTTTCTCGCCTTGCGCTACCGGTCGCGCGATGGCGGGCTGAGAGCCTGTCTTTGGCGCCTCGAGCAATCCCTGGTCGGCGCGCTTGAAAACGGAACAGTGGCCGCGGCCCTGCCCGCCGATCCGGCCGCCTTGCAGGAGGCGCCGGAGCATCTCTACCGCCTGCTCGTCGACGCGTTGACGCGCGATGACCGGGAGACCCGTTTGCGCGCCATCGCGGCGATCCGTGAGTATCGCGATTTTCGCGGCTGGAAGGTGTGAGCGCGACAAGTGTGAGGATTGTCATCCGACGACCGGAGGCTAGACTCACGCGATGACCCTGCTTGCCGTCAACCTGCTGCAATTTGCCCTGATCGCGGTCGCCGGCCTCGGCTTCGTCCTCACCGTGACGCAGCCGCGCTTGCGTGCGGTATCGGCGCTGCTGGCAATGTCAGCGACCTGGATGGTCTTCAACTTCCTTGAGGAAACCGCCGGCTTTCGCGATATCTGGCTGGTGACGCCAGCCTTCCGCCTGGCCTATCCCCCGCTGGTCTATCTCCTCGCCCGCGGCGTGATGATGTCCGGGCCGGCCTTGCGCTGGCGCGACTGGCCGCATGCCGTGCCGTTTCTGCTTGCGCTGGCCCTGACGCCACAGATCGGGCTTGTTGAACACGGTGCCCGGATCAGCCTGTTTGCCTATTCCGCGGCGACGCTCCTGCTGATCCGTCGTTTTCACCGCGCCACCCGGGACATGCGTTCGGATGCCCGGACCATCCAGCTCAACTGGATGGTCGCGATGATCGCCTTCTACATCGTCGATGGTGTGTTCGATATTCTGCGCATGGACGCGCATTGGCTGCACCCGTACTGGCCTTGGCTGGGCACGCAGTCGGCCTATGCGTTCCAGATTGCGGTGTCGTTGGTTTTTGTTTGCGTGCTGGTCGTTCTGGCTGTGCAGCATGGTCGCCTGTTCTCGGGCCTCGATGAGGGGGCCTTGGTCGCCTGGGCCGAAGGGCGCGCTTCAACTCGATCTGCCGATGATACAGCCATGGCCAACGAGGCTGCGACTGCCGATTTCGCGCGCGTCGAGGCCGCGGTCCGTGACGAGGCGCTCTATACCGAACCGCGCCTCACACGGCAGGAGGTCGCGGTGGCCTCCGGCCTCACCGAGCGGGCCGTGACCCTGGCCATCAAGTCGGCGACAGGCCGGAATTTCAACGACTATATCAACGCGCTCCGGATCGAGGATGTCTGTGCAATGATGCGGGAGGATGCCCGCACCGGGACCCGCCAGCGTGTGATTGATCTCGCCTTCACGGCCGGCTTCAGCTCCAAGTCCGTTTTCAACACCGTCTTCAAGCGTGAGACCGGGCAGACGCCGTCGGCCTATCTCGGCGCTATGGATGCCCCGCCGGTCGGTCCTGAATCCGGTCCGGCCGCCAGCTGACGTATTCCGCACGTCCGGAATCCGGATATCGGGCGATCTGTCGGGACGCCCGTGATCCTGTCCTCCCGTCAGCAAACGGGAGACAGACATGCTTCGACTTTTCATGGCCCTCGGCCTTCTGCTCAGTATCGCCGCCGCGGTGCTGGTCGCATTGGCGCATCAACTGCCGGAGGCCATGCGTCCGGATCGCGACGCGCCACGCTCCTATCTGATCGCCAATGCCAGCCTGCTCGACCCTGCGACCGACCGCGTGCAGACGGACGGGCATGTTCTGGTGGTCGACGGGCGGATCGAACGCGTCGGGACCGGCGCCCTGCCGGCCCGGCCCGACGGCGTCGAACTCATTGATGCGGGCGGGCGTGTCCTGATGCCGGGCCTGATCGATGTTCATGTCCATGTTTTCGACGAGACGGATCTGGCGGCGGGCCTGGCGCGCGGCGTCACCACGGTGCGCAATATGGGCGGCTTTCCCTTCCACCTGCCGCTCGCCTCCCGCATCGAACGGGGCGAAATCCTGGGGCCGCGCCTGCTGACGACCGGTCCGATCCTCAATGAGGTCGGCGGTCGCAATGGCAATGCCCTGCATGAAGCGGTCGACGGTGCCGAGGAGGCGCGGGCGAGCGTGCGTCGGCAATACGCCGCCGGCTTTCGCCACCTCAAACTCTATTCCAACCTGTCCCGGGAAAGCTTCGCGGCCATTCGCGACGAGGCAGCCGGTCTGGGCATGACGATGAGCGGGCACCCCGTCGAGGGCACCGAGGCCGATCCGGTCGACTTTGCAGCCTCGCTGGATGCCGGCTTCCGGACGCTGGAACACACCGAGTCGATCGTCTGGTATGCGTTGAATGACGAGATGGACCCGGCGGGCGTACGCCAGCTGGCCGAGCAGATCGCCGCCTCCGGCACAATGATCGACCCGACCCTGGTCGTGCATGAAAACCTGGCCCGGATCGTCGAGACCGGCGGTGCCCATATCACCCGCCCGGTCATGGCGAGCTATAATCCGGTGATTGCCGGCTTCGAGCAGGACAATTTCGAATTCTGGGCGCAATACCCGCATGATGACCGTACCCGCATGCAGGCCTTCTATGTCGAGGTCACCGGCGCCCTGCACGAAGCCGGCGTGCCGCTGACAGTCGGGACGGATTCCGGTGTGATGGTCACGCCGCATGGTGTCTCGACCGTGCGTGAGATGGAGATATTGGTCGATGCCGGCCTGACACCGATGGAAGCCATCCGGGCTGCGACGTTGAACGGCGCGCAGGCGCTGGGGCTGGAGGGCGAGGTCGGATGCCTGGCGCCGGGCTGTGCCGCCGACCTCATCCTGCTCAACGGTGATCCGGCACAGGATATCGCCCGGCTCTACGAGATCGAGGCCGTGATGCGCGATGGCCGTTGGCTGGATCGCGACGCGCTGGCGGCGCTCGAAGAGGCGGGGCATCATCCCTCAACGCTTCGCACCTGGTGGCGTCTGGGGCAGCACACCCGGGCGATCGGCTGACATCTGGCCGACAAGAAAAAGGCCCGGCTGAACCAGCCGGGCCTTGATCATTTCAATGTGGCGTCAGCCTAGCCGAGCGCGGCGTCGAGCTCGGGCAGGGCGTTGAAGAGGTCCGCGACCAGGCCGTAATCGGCGACCTGGAAGATCGGCGCTTCCTCGTCCTTGTTGATGGCGACGATGACCTTGCTATCCTTCATGCCGGCGAGGTGCTGGATGGCGCCGGAAATGCCGACGGCAATGTAGAGCTCCGGGGCGACGACCTTGCCGGTCTGGCCGACCTGGTAGTCATTCGGGACATAGCCGGCATCGACGGCGGCGCGTGAGGCGCCAACGGCGGCGCCCAGCTTGTCGGCGATCTTGTCGAGCAGGTGGAAATTGTCACCGGATTGCATGCCGCGGCCGCCGGAAATGACGATCTTGGCGGCGGTCAGTTCCGGACGGTCCGACTTGGACAGTTCCTCGGACACAAATTCCGACTTGAACGGCCCGGAAGCGGCACCGAGATCCTCGATGCTGGCCGAGCCGCCATCGCCGGCCTTTTCAAAGGTGGTCGGGCGGACGGTGATGACCTTTTTCGCGTCGGAAGACTTCACCGTCATCATGGCATTGCCGGCATAGACCGGGCGGATGAAGGTGTCCGGTGCTTCGACGGCGGAGATTTCCGAGATCTGCATCACGTCGAGCTTGGCGGCGACGCGCGGCATGAAATTCTTGCCGGACGTGGTCGCAGCCGCGAGCACGGCGTCATAATCCGCCATCAGCGGAGTGACGAGCGCGTCCATGGCTTCCGCCGTCGGCTTGGCGAGGACGTCGCTCTCGGCGTGCAGCACCTTGGCGACACCGTCCAGCTTGGCAGCGGCATCGGCGACGGCCTGGGCACCGGAACCGGCGACGAGGACATGGATGTCGCCACCCAGGCCCTTGGCAGCGGTGACGACCGCGCGGGTCGCGTCGTTCAGCGTGGCATTGTCGTGTTCGGCAATAACGAGAACAGCCATGATCAGATCACTCCCGCTTCATTTTTCAGCTTGTCGACCAGTTCGGCGACGCTTTCGACCTTGATGCCGGCTTCGCGCTTGGGCGGCTCGGTGACCTTCAAAACGCTCAGGCGCGGAGCGGTGTCGACGCCGTAATCGGCCGGAGCCTTGGTGTCGATCGGCTTGCGCTTGGCCTTCATGATGTTGGGCAGGGAGGCGTAGCGCGGCTCGTTGAGACGCAGATCGGTGGTGACCACGGCGGGCAGGGTGAGCGACAGGGTCTGCAGGCCGCCATCGATTTCGCGTGTGACCTTGGCCTTGCCGTCGGCAATCTCGACTTCTGAGGCGAAGGTGCCTTGCGGCCACTCTAGCAGTGCAGCGAGCATCTGGCCGGTCTGGTTGTTGTCGCCATCAATGGCCTGCTTGCCGAGCAGCACGATCTCCGGGCTCTCCTCGTCGACCACGGCCTTCAGGAGTTTGGAGACGGCGAGCGGCTCGACCGCATCATCGGTCTGGATCAGGATGCCGCGATCGGCGCCCATGGCCAGGGCCGTGCGGATCGTTTCCTGGGCCTGTGCCGGACCGATGGAGACCACGATGATCTCTTCGGCCACACCCTTTTCCTTGAGACGGATCGCTTCTTCGACCGCGATCTCGCAGAACGGGTTCATGGACATTTTGACATTCGCGAGGTCGACGCCCGTTTGGTCGGGCTTGACGCGGACCTTCACGTTGTAATCGACGACCCGTTTGACGGGGACGAGAATCTTCATGCTGGGGCTCCGGTTGGCCGCGCGCGGAAATAAGGTTCGCGCACCTGACAAGAATAGGCCGGAAACCTGCCTTCGCCGGTACGGTAAGTCAATGCATCCAGCTGGCTTACGCCAGCGTCAATTCGCAGTTGCGGTATTGTCGGTATGGCGGGTGGGTCAGCGAAGTTATGGTCTCTATGGTCATGTCTGCTGCAATTCAACGCAGTGCCGCGCTGTCGGTGTCGGGTAAATTTAGAGTTACGGGTACGTTTTAGCGGCGAGGGGTGGTGCGACGGTCGGGATCCTGTGGCCGGTGCACTAGGGCCGCATCCATCGCGAGACCGGTCCGCGCGGGCTCAGGGCGAGGCGCCACAACCCGTAGATTGCGGTGATCAGGACAGCATTGACGAGGAGCATGACCGGGATGAAGGCGGCGCCCAGCGCTTCGCGCGCGCCGGGCTGGACTTCGTAGGACAGGGTCAGTCCGACCTCATCGGGGTAGAGCCAGAGCCCGACACCTTCAGGATTGAAAATCTCCATCACCGCCATGTGAAAGAAGACCAGCACCATGAGGCCGGTCGCGCCGATCACCATGATGGCAAGATAGTGCACCAAATGCGCGACCGGCTGACGCCAGGCCGGCGGCGGGGCCGGCAGGTCTCCGAAACCGGCAATGGCATCGGCCAGTCGACCGGCTTCGGTCTCGGCGGTGGTCTCGCCCATCGCCTCGCGCATATGGGCGGCGGCCTCGGCCCGGGCTTCGGCCCGTTCGTCCGGGCCGAGGGTCCGGTTGGACCAGTCCAGCCGTTTGAGGAAGCGCCGCCAAAGGGTGCGGGCGGCCTCGGTGACGAGAACGAGATCGGTCGTCATGCGGTGTCTCCCTGGGCATCGAGCACTTCGCCCATCCGTGTCCAGACCGCGCGCATGCGGGCCAACGCCGCGGCGCCGCGGTCGGTAATCGTATAGTATTTGCGGGGTGCGCCGGTCTCTTCGGCAACCCATTCGGCGGTCACCAGCCCGTCCTTTTTCATCCGCGACAAGACCGGATAGACGGTGCCCTCGGCCAGACTTTCAAAGCCGGGCGCGTGCTTGAGGCTGGCCACGATCTGATAGCCATAGGCCCGGCCAGCGCTGACCCGGGCGAGCAACAACATCTCGAAATACCCTTTGCGGGCCTGGGAAATCCAGCGTTCGAGCACGTCGTCATTGTCTGTCTTGCCGACCATTCACGCCTCATGTTTCCGAGTCGTTATCGGTATACCTTGTATTTGGTCATGGCAATATATATAGCAATACATAGTATATGGTTATGGATGGGAAATTGGAACGATGAGACCTCTCACCTTGGTCCGCCTGTTTTGCGGCTTGGCGGCGCTGGCCTGGATCTACGCAGTTGCCACCGATATGCGCGTCTTCACCGGCATTGATCCCGAAGCGTCATCGGCTGAAATGGCGACGCAGCTCGACAGCGTGCTCGATCGGGCCATGCAGGACTACTCGATCGCCGGCGTCGCAGCCGGGGCCTTGCGTGATGGCGAGGTCATCTGGTCGGCCCGCCGGGGCCAGGCGCTTGCCGACGGCACGCCGGTCACGGGGCGGACCGCGTTCAATCTCGGCTCGATTTCCAAACCGGCAACGGTCTGGGCCGTTCTGACGCTGGCGCGGGATGGCCGTATCGAGCTGGATGCGCCGGTCCAGCCCTATCTGACCCGCTTCACCCTGCCCGAGAGTGAGTTCGACGCCAGCGGCGTGACCTTGCGCCGCCTGCTGCAGCATGTCGCCGGTATCAATGTCCACGGCTATGGCGGCTATGGCAGCCACGAAGACCAGCCTGCCGATATTGTCGAGCTGTCACAGACATTCGAGCCGCTTGAAATCGTACGCGAACCGGGCAGCCAGCCGCGTTATTCCGGTGGCGGCTATGTGCTGCTGCAAATGATGATCGAGGATGTGAGCGGGCAGGGGTTTGATGCCTATGTGCGCGAGCATGTCTTTGCGCCCCTGGGCATGGACGATAGCGGTTTCGTCGAAGCGGATCTGCCGGGCCGTTCGGCAGCATTCAATTATTATCGCCGCGAGATCGAGGATTTGCGCGATGTCGCTTCCGCTGCGGCGGGCGTCTACATGTCCGGTGACGACATGGAGCATTTTCTGCTCGCTCACCTGGATGGCGGGGGTGTGCTGTCAGAGACTTGGCTCGACCAAGCGTTCGCGCCGTCCGAAGGAAGCCCCGCGATCGGCATGAGCTATACACGTCTGGAAACGCCGCGCGGCCTGCTGGTCGGACATGGTGGAAACAATTCCAGCTGGAACGCCCGGATCTATATCCGCCCGGAAACCGGCGACGGCTTCTACTTCATGACCAATGCAACATCGGGCGCCCAGCTCGATTTCGACCTCAGCTGCACCTGGTTGTCCGCAGCGCGGGAAATGCCGGTGGATGACGTGTGCGAAGAAGCTCTCGAGTTGACCCGCCAGATCAGCCTGGCAGCCGCGATCACCGGTGTCGTGGCGATCCTGGTCACGTACTGGCTGATTGCGGGCATCGCGGCGGGGCGACGCAAACTCAGCTGGCCGCCGCGCGGACGCGGTCCCTTGCGGCTGACGGGCCGGCTTGTGTTGAGTGCGTTCTTCACTGTCGCGGCCGCCATGTCTGCCTGGCTATTTTACACGAATTCCGTGATGTGGCGCACCGAGGTCATCTTTATCGACGAGATGCCAATCGATGAATTCGAGCATTTGCTTCCGGCGATCCTGGCGGTGCTGACCGGTCTGGCATTGAGCTTCTTCTCCAGCCCGATGCGTCAGGCGGGGCCGGCCGCGCCCGACGTGCGAACCCGCTAATCGACACAGGATGCGGCAGACGCGCCGTGCCGGGCGCGTCTGCCGATCATCGGGTCATAGCTGGGTTATTGCGCCGCCGTCACTTCCGTCGAGATGAACAGGCTGATTTCGTCGGAGACGAAGGGAACGGCGAAGCCCATATCCCATTCCGAGCGCAGCAGCGAACCGGTGGCGGTGAAGCCGAGCTTGGTCGCGCCATCACGGGTCTCGCCGACCTGGTTGAGCGTTACATCCAGGCTGACCGGGTTGGTCATGCCGTTCATCGTCAGATCGCCGGTCATCGTGCCGGTCTCTCCGTCCTCGGTCTCGAAACCCGTTGCGACGAAATGCGCCGTCGGATTGGCCTCGGTCTCGAAGAAGTCGTCGGAATTCAGGTGGCCGATGAACCGCTCTTGATGGGCGCCGACCCAGAAACCGTCGATCAGGTTGAAGGTGATGTCGACGGTCGAGTTGGCCGGAGTTTCAAGGTCGAGCGACAGCGTGCCGTCATAATCGGTGAATTGCAGGCGCTGTGTGGAATAGCCCTGATGGTCCCAGCTGGCTTCGATGAGGGTGTGGGATTTGTCGAACTCGAAATTGACAGGTTCGGCCTGGGCAGCCGTGGCGGTCAGCAGGGCCGCGGAAGCGGCGAGAAGAAGGCGGGTCATGCGGTAACTCCGTATGGACTGAACTGGTGGCACTACACATAGGAGGCTGCGACAATTTGTCGACCGGGCTGACATCAAGTTGATCTTTCCAACGCGGAAACAATCCCGAACTCAGCGATCCTTGCCCGGTACCCAGAGCACATCGGCGCGGCCCTCATCATTGGCGGTCCGGGCCATGACGAAGAGCAGATCGGACAGCCGGTTGAGATATTTCAACACCGCCGGATTGAGCGTCGTTCCATTGGCCACGAGTGCGGAGACCTTGCGCTCGGCGCGGCGGCAGATGGTGCGCGACAGGTGCAGGCGTGCCGCCGCCTCGCTGCCGCCGGGCAGGATGAAGGAGTTGAGCGGCTCCAGCTTGGCATTGAGCGCGTCAATCTCGCCCTCCAGCCAGGTGACCTGTGCATCAGTGACACGAAGCGGCTCCCAGTCCGGCGGCGTGTCGTTTTCGGGCACGCACAGATCGGCACCCAGATCGAACAGGTCGTTCTGGATACGGGCCAGCACTGCGTCGAGGGCAGGCTGCGATCCCAGTGCGGTGCGTGCCAGGCCGATAGAGGAATTGGCTTCGTCGACATCCCCATAGGCGTCGACCCGCGGGTCATGTTTGACTGTCTGCGACATGTCACCCAGCCGGGTGGTCCCGGCATCGCCGGTGCGGGTGTAGATTTTTGTCAGACGAACCATGGGTTTGTCCTTAGCGCCTGTCTGCGGCCCGGGAAAGGGCTGAAAAGGGGAAGATCATGTTCGCTTTTATCGCCGCCGCCGGCCTGCTTTTTGTCCAGCCTGCCGAACTCGACACCATTGCAGCGACCACGTTGGAGGCCTCGGGCGCACCCGGCGTGGCCGTGATGCGGATCATCGGCGACGAGGTTGAAACCGGCACCGCCGGGCTTCGCGCCATCGATAATGAGGCGCCGATCGGGCGCGATGATCTCTGGCATATGGGCTCGAACTCCAAGGCGATGACGGCAACGCTGGTCGCCCGCCTGGTCGAGCAGGGCGTGGTTGGCTGGGACGACACGATCGCCCAGCATCTCGGCGACACTGTGCCGGACATGTACCCGGCCTATCGCGATCTCAACTTCCGGCACCTCTTGTCCCACCGAGCCGGGATCACACCCAATGTCGGCATGGTCGCCATGATCGCGTTCAATCAGCAGGGCGCCAGTGGCGATCCCCTACCGCCGCAGCGGATCGACTATGCGCGCCGGGTTCTGAGCCCGGCTCCGGCCGTCGAGCCAGAGGCGGAATTTCTCTATTCCAATGCCGGCTATGTCGTGGCCGCAGCGATGCTGGAGCAGGTCACCGGCGAGAGCTGGGAGGTGCTGATCACACGCGAGGTCTTCGAGCCGCTGGGGATGACGAGTGCCGGCTTCGGCCCGCCCGGCTCGGCCGACACGATCGACCAGCCGCGCGGACACCGTGGCGGCCTGTTTGGCCGTCAGGCGATGGCGCCCGGGCCGGGGGCCGACAATCCGCCCGTCATGGGGCCCGGCGCCACGGTCCATGTCTCGATGGCGGACCTGGCGCTTTTCCTCCAGGCGCATCTGGCCGGCGCGCGCGGCGAGGTGACGGACTACCTGTCCGCAGAGAGCTGGACCGTCCTGCATACCCCGCCCTTCGGCGGAAACTACGCGATGGGTTGGGGGTTTAACGGCACCCAGCTCCTGCACGCCGGATCGAACACGATGTGGTTTGTCCAGATGGTGATCGAACCGGCCACGGATCGCGGCTACGTGGTCGCCTTCAATGATGGGCGGATCAACGCGCTGCAAGGCCCGGTCGGCGACGCCATCCGCGCCATGGCACAATAACGCCACCCTCAACCGCCGAAATTTTCCTTCACCAGGAAGATCGCGATGATGATCAGCACGGCAGCGAATTGCAGCACCACGCGCAGGCGCATCAGCTTGTTCGAGCGCGAGCGCGCCTTGTCGTCCGAGCGGTACATGTTGAAAACGCCGAAGCCGAGCGTGACCAGGACGGCCAGCATGGCGATGTAGAGCAGGCCTGTGAGGAAGGTATCCATCAGCTTCTCCAGCGCAGTTCCGCTGCGCGTACAGGGTTCTTGAAGGGTTCGCCGGTCTCGCGATGCTTGTCCCAGGCGCGCTTGAGGGCGAAATACCATTTCGCCTGCACGTCGCTGTCATGGATCAGCATCAGCTTGGGATCATAGGCGAGGCCGACCTGCTGGGCGTTAACCGCATCGCGGTCCTGGCCGACAAAGGTCTCGATGCCCTTGCGGATCACCGGGTTGGGCACGATCGATGGCAGCCAGTGATCCCAGTAGACGACGATGGTGATCGCGGTCGAGTTTTCATTGGTTGGCGTGACGGCGGTGAAACCGGTGAAATGCTTGCCGCCGGCCTTCACATATTCGGTGCGCAGGCCGGGCAGCTGGAAGCGGATCTCGGTCTGCGGCTCGCCCATCAGGGAATAGAGATAGGAATTCTTCGACGGCACGTGCGGCAGCATGGAGAAGCCGCGCTCGACGGGTCCGAATTTCTTGGTCTTCTCGTGCACCGACTTGGCCGAGCGCCACCACCATTGGCGGTGAATATAGGGGATGTGGGCCGGGTCCATCAGGCCGATCACCGCATGGTCGACATGGCAGTTGAAGACGTCATGGACGACGAGTTTCGGCTTGTGGCCGTCGGGAATATCCAGCTTGGGCGGGTCGATCCCGGGCGCGGCGTCGACATTGACCTCGTCGGCATACCAGATCCAAATCAGGCCCTGGTCCTCATGCACCGGAAAGCGGCGGACGCGGATCTTGGTCAGGTCCATCGCCTCGGCCTGGTCGGCGGTTAGCGAGGGGATGGCGGCGCACGACCCGTCCGTGCGGAAACGCCAGCCATGATAGGGGCATTCGACCTGGGTCTCGCCATCATGGTTCTGCGCTTCGCCGCCGGACAGGAGAATGCCGCGATGCGGGCAGATATCCTTGAGGGCATAGGCTTTGCCGTCATGGTCGCGGCCGAACAGGATCGGCTGGCCCAGCAACTCGCGATGGAGATGCTGGCCCGGCTTGAGCTCGCTGGCGAGGGCGCCGAAATACCACAGGTCTTTGACAAACATGATCGCCACATAGCGCGTTGCGGCCCGCCTGCCTAGCGGGCGGGCGGCATCACAAGTGCGGCATATGGCCTTGTGAAGGCAGTGACGGCAGGGCTAGTCTGAGGGTCGCAGAGGGGGCGCGTTCGAGGATGACGCGCATGCGCACGAGACGACTGGCAATTTTGTTCCGCCCGGTCCCGGTACTCAGCCTTGCCGCTGTACTGGCCGTGGTTGGCTGTTCGCGCGATCCCGCGCCCCTGCCTGACGAGGCGGGGCTGCCGGCGGCCGCACTGGCCGCGTTCCAGACGCATCTGCGCACGATGAGTGATGGCGATCTCGCCTGCAGCAACGCAGCGATCGAAGCGGCGCCGCGTGTGGTTGGATACATCAATGATGACCGCCAGCCCGACTTCGCCATTGCCACGCAGGACCTGCAATGCCGCAGCGAACTGGGGTCCGCGGTCGCCTATTTCTGTGGCGGGTCGATCTGTGCCTTTCCGGCCCTGATGTCGGACGGCGCCGATTATCAGGTCATCTGGTTGATGTCGGGCAATGAGATCTCCACCCGCACCGATTATCAGGAGGCCCGCTTTGTGGTCCGCCAGGGCGTGTTCGCGGGCAGCGCCGGCAGCCGGGTATCGGTGCGGGAATATGTCTGGCGGGACGGCGCTCTGACCCGCGTTCTCGAGCGGGAGGAGTTGGCGAGGCGGGCGCCCTAATCGCTGAACCGCGCCCGCACTTGGTCCGGAGAAACGCCGCTTTCGCGCAGGGATTTCAGTGTCGCGGACCTGTTGCGTTTGGCAAAACGCTCGCCGGTCTCGTCCAGCAGCAGGCGGTGATGGCGGTAGACCGGGGTCGGCAGGCCGAGCAGGGTCTGAAGCAATACATGCAGCGGTGTCATGGCGCGCAAATCCTCGCCGCGGATGACATGGCTGATGCCCTGCAGCGCGTCATCATGCACCGCGGCGATATGATAGCTGGTCCCGACATCCTTGCGCGCCAGGACGACATCGCCCAGCGGCGCCGGGTCGGCGGTTTGTTCGCCCTTGTCGTCCTCAATGAAACGCATCTCGCCGAAGCGCGCGCCCAGAACATCACGGCAATGGCTCTGCGACAGCCGCCAGGCGAAGGCCTCGCCTGCGTCAACGCGCGCCGCCTCTTCGTCCGCACTCATCGGTTTGAGCGGCCCACGATAGACCTCGCCGACCTCGTGCGGCGCCCGGGCAATATCCTCCATGATTTCCCGCCGTGTCTTGAAACAGCGATAGACGACGCCCAGCCCGCGCAGGCGCTCAAGCACTGCGTCATACTCGGAGAAATGCTCCGACTGCCGCCGCACCGGCTCTTCCCAATCCAGCCCCAGCCAGATCAGATCGTCCAGGATCACCTGCTCGAATTTCCGCTTGCAGCGGACGGTATCGATATCCTCCATCCGCAGGATGAACCGCCCCTCCGCCTCACACGCCGCGCGAAACGCCGTCCAGGCCGAGAAGGCATGGCCGATGTGCAAATGCCCGGTGGGCGAGGGCGCGAAACGGGTGGTGAAAGTCATGGTGGGAGTGAGGCAGAGTCAGGGCGATTTGTCATCCCGGACGGAGGCCTGCGAAAGCAGGTCGCAGATCCGGGACCCATTGGCATCAGCGCGGCAGACATCGAGTGTATAGGTCCCGGATCTCCGCCCCGCTTTTGCGGGGCATGCGTCCGGAATGTCGCGAATATGCAGGAGGCTGCCCACAGCCCACTCCACCCCTTGCCCGCGGCCCCCGCATCCCTCTATCCAGTTGGCTGCGAATACGGAGCCCATCATGACCCGACCCATTGACGGACCGCGCCTCGCGCCGCGCGACGGATCGACGCCGAAAAAACTGGTGATCTTCCTGCATGGCTATGGCTCGAACGGGAAGGATCTGATCGGGCTGGGGCAGCACTGGGCGCGGGATCTGCCGCATGTGCAATGGGTGTCGCCGAATGCGCCGGACCCGGTGCCGGGCGCGCCGGACGGCTATCAATGGTTCCCGATCTCCAATCTCGATCCGCAGCGCATCGAGGCCGGCGCCGCGACCGCCTGGCCCATTGTCGATGCCTTTATCGACCAGGAACTCACCCGTTACGGCCTGACCGAAAATGATCTGGTGCTGTGCGGCTTCTCGCAGGGGACCATGTTGTCGCTCGCGACCGGCCTGCGGCGTGAGCGGCCGATTGCCGGCATTATGGGGTTTTCCGGGGCCTTGCCGGGTGGTGAACGCCTGAAGGAAGAGATGCGCTCCAAACCGCCGATCATGCTGGTGCATGGCGACCAGGACCAGGTCCTGCCGCTGGGCTTCATGTTTGATGCGCTGGAAAACCTGGCCGCCGCCGGTCATGGCGCGCAATGGCATATCTCCCAGGGCCTGCCGCATTCGATCGGTGAAGACGGGCTGGACATCGGCAAGCGTTTCATCGGCAATGCGCTGGCCGGGCGTTACCGCTGAGCCACACTGATAGACCGTCATCGAGGATTCGCGACGCCGTCATAGGACTGACACGCGAACAGGAGTAACTTCCGTTCAAGCGCGGGAAGCGAAATGATTCGTAGAAACGAATCCGCCTCTTGCGTGCGACGGGAGGTGTGCTTTCAGGACGTTCGTCCGGGATACCCACCCCCTCCCGATCTGTCCCGACCGACCGGTAGGGACCGGTCGCAGCGAGGGAGGTCGCCATGCAGGTGCTTGATCGGGCGCCGCAGGGATGGCCCTGTCTGGTCCTGAATGCGGACTATCAGCCTTTGAGCTATTGGCCCTTGTCGACCTGGTCCTGGCAGGAGGCGATCAAGAATGTCTTCCTGGAACGGGTCGCCGTGGTCTCGCATTATGACGAGGTCGTGCATTCGCCCAGTTTCGAGATGCATGTGCCCTCCGTCATCGCCCTGCGCGACTATGTCACCCAGGACCGCACACCGGCCTTCACGCGATACAATGTCTGGCTCCGCGACGGCTTCAAATGTGTGTATTGCGGCAAGCATGGTGTCGACCAGCTGACCTTCGACCATGTCATCCCGCGTCGGGCGGGGGGCAAGACCAGCTGGGAAAACATTGTCGCCGCCTGTGGTCCCTGCAATCTGAAAAAGGGTGGCCGTTCGCCGCGCGAGGCCAGCATGCCGCTGCCGCGTCCGCCGCAACGGCCGTCCATGCATGAGCTGCAGGCCCAGGGCCGCAAATTCCCGCCGAAATTCCTGCACGAAAGCTGGCTGGACTATCTCTACTGGGATATCGAGCTGGAACGCTGATTGTCCGGGAACGCCATGACCACCCACATCGCCCTGCTGCGCGCCGTCAATGTCGGTGGCACCCGCAAACTTCCCATGGCCGAACTCAAATCGATGGCGGTGCGGATCGGGTTTGAAAACCCGCGCACCTATATCGCCTCCGGCAATCTCGTGTTCGAGAGCAATCTGACCACGGCGCAGGCCGGTGAGGCGCTGGAGGCGGCCCTGCAGGACTATGCCGGCAAGCCGGTCGGCGTGATCATGCGGACACCGGACGAGATGCAGGCCGTGTTCGCAGCCAATCCGTTTCCGGACGCGCCGGGCAATCGCTGCGTTGTGCTCTTCCTCGACACCGCTCCGCCGGATGATCTGTCGGACACGCTGAAGCATCAGGCCGGCGAGCGGGTCGCCGCTGGCAAGCGCGAGATCTACATCCATTATGGTGACGGCATGGGCCAGTCGAAACTGGTCGTGCCAGCGGCGAAGACCGGTACCGCCCGCAATATGAACACGGTGGCGAAACTGGTGACGATGGCGGGCGGTGAGGCGAGCGCCTAAATCCGCTCGGACACCTTGATCGCAACCCGGCAGCCGGCTTCGATCGCCTTTGACAGCAGGGCATAGCCCGGCGCCTGTTTGGCGCCTTCCTCGATGGCGAGGTCGCGGTGTTCGAGCTCTTCCTCGCGGAATTTCGTGAACAGGTCGGCCAGCTCGTCCTCGCCCATGGCGCGGAGCTCCTCGATCTGGCCGGCATAATGCTGTTCGATCACGCTTTCGACGGCTTCGGTGCAGGCATGGGCGGCCTTCTCGCCCATCAAGGCGGTGGCGGCGCCGAGTGCATGACCGGCCACATCCCAGATCGGGGCGAGGGCCGTCGGGCGGGTATTGCGCTCGAAGATCAGCCGGTCGAACGTGTCGAGATGGTGCTGTTCATCGGCCTCCATCTCCTCCAGCTGCCGCGCGATGCGGGCCTTGTGGGGCAGGCCTTTGAAGACCGCTCGCTGACCCTGGTAGATCGCCACCGCACCATATTCGCCGGCATGGTCGACCCGGACCATTTCCTCGACACGGCGGGCATTGCGGCGCTTGCCGGGGAGGGGCGGGGTGAAGGTGTCGGCGTCGCGACCGGCTGTCATGATTTCAGACCCTTATAGCCGACCAGAACGGCCAGAACGGCCATGGCGGCGGAGATGATCGCATTGAAACCGGCCATGGAAATACCCAGCAGGGTCCAGGCCGCCTCGTCGCACAGCACGATCGGCCCGCAATCGGTGCCATTGAGGATACACGACAGATCAACTTCGGGAATGCCGCCACTGGTGGTGCAGGTCTCGGGACCGTCCCACCAGCCATACTCGACGCCGGCATGCCAGCCGGCAAAGCCGGCCGAGTAGATCAGGACCGCGGCGATCACGAAGATCATCCAGGGCGCGAATTTGGCCAGCGAGGGACGCAGGATGAGCGCGATGCCGGATACCAGGCCGAGTGCGATCACGGTCATATGGATGTGGCGCTGATCGTAACACAGGGCGCACGGCTCATAGCCGCCGATATATTCAAAGCCCCAAGCGCCCAGCATCAGGGCGAGCGACCCACCGGCCAGCAGGAGCGGCCAGCGTGTCAGCGGGAATTGGGACAGGACCGGGTTCATGAAATGCATCATTGCGGGATCACCTCTCATGCGCACCGCGACCAATGCGCACACAGATTGCCTGCGATCACAGCAGTGACCGGATGAAGTCTTTCAATACATCCGCTGCGGCGCCGCCGAAGAATGAAAACAATGTGATCAGCAGCGCGATCCAGGCAATGCCCAGGACCAGCCCGGCCAGCACCAGAAGACCGTCGCGGGTGAGAAGGCCCAGCGATCCGATCACCAGCGCCACACCGGGGGTCGAGTTGGTCAGCGGCAAGGGGACCAGGATCGAGGCGCAGAACAGCACGAAAACCGCGCCGACAAGGCGTTCGGCGGTGGGTCCGGACAATCCGGTCAGGCGGGGCCGGGCCAGCGCCTCCAGCCAGCCGAACCATTTCCGTCCGCCGCGGGCCATCCGCACGAGGCCGGTCTTTTCGATCCGGCGGGCCTTGAAGCTGGCGGGCAGCCACGGCTCGGGCCGACCCATCGCCATCTGTGCCGACAGCGCCATCATCGGCAGCGCCATCACCTGCGGCACGCCGTACAGGAAGGGAATGCAGACCGGCAGGGCCATGGCAAACAGGATCACACCGAAGGCCTGCTCGCCGAGCGCATCCACGAACTCGCCCAGGCTGAGTCCGTCGTCTGGCGCCGTGTCGGCGATCAGTTCGAGCGTGCCGATCAGGCCGCGTGGCGAAGTCGTGTCGGTCATATGGTCTTCCGTCCCGGATTGGCAGCGAACCTAGCCGCAGCCTGCATGCGGGCCAAGCGGAATGGGTTGTTGACAGGGGCAGGCCGGATGGGCAGCTTGCGCCTCCGAATTTCCCCGCCCCGCACGGCCTGCATGAGCAGGTCCGGACGGCGGACACAGGGCCCCTGTGGCGGAATTGGTAGACGCGACGGATTCAAAAGATTTTGTATTCAAAATTATAGATCCAAAAAACATAATAAAAACAACACATTAACAGCCAAATTCTCAAATCGCATTCCCCAAAAACCCTTACGCATGTGTTACACATAAATTTGCTCAGATACGCAACTTCTGGTATTGTTGCTGTATGACAAATAAGCACACGTTGTTTGGTGGAAAGCTTCACCTCTATAAGCGCGAGAACAGCAAGCTCTGGCAGTGTTCTGCCTATTTGAAGGGCCAAAACCGGCGAAAAAGTACCGGCGAAGAGAGCCTGTCGCTCGCGAAGGAAATCGCCGAGGATTGGTATCTCGGCTTGAGGGGGCGTGCGCGAGACGGTCTCCTTAAAAACGAAAAATCCTTCAAACACGCTGCGGAGCAATTCAGGCGTGAGTATCTGGTCATCACGGAAGGTCAGCGAGCCGAAACGTACGTGACCGGAATGATGAGGAAGCTGGATAACTACATCATCCCCTACTTCGGCACCCGAGGGCTTTCTGAAGTTACCGCTGGGCTCATCCAAGAATACCGAATCCATCGGCAATCATTCTCGGTCAAACGGCACAATCAGAAGAAGGAGCATTCAGGGAAGCGGCCGCATCATAATACAATCCACCAAGAGATTGTCGCGCTGCGCCAAGTTCTCAAAACGGCGGTGCGCCATGGGTGGCTCGATAGATTGCCCGACTTGTCCCAGCCCTATGCGACGAACAAGAAAATTACCCGACGCGCGTGGTTCGCGCCCGACGAGTACAAGCGACTATATGAGGCAACGCGCCGGCGCATTGGTGCCGCGACGCGAAAGAACCACCGCTGGTCGGCAGAGCAGTTGCACGACTACGTGCTGCTCATGGCCAATACCGGTCTCCGGCCAGATGAAATCAAGCGGCTGGAGTATCGGGACGTCGAGATCGTTGAAGACCAAGACACTGAAGAGGTAATTCTACTTATTTCGGTGCGCGGTAAACGAGGCGTTGGGTACTGTAAAAGTATGCCAGGTGCGGTCAGGCCATTTGAGAGACTTCAAAAGCGAAACAACGGCGCACCCACGGAGCTGTTGTTCCCGAAGAGTCATAATGAGCTTTTGAATTCGATCTTGGATGAAGAGGATCTCAAATTCGATCGCGAAGGGCAGCGCCGAACCGCCTACTCTTTGCGCCATACCTACATCTCAATGCGCCTTTCCGAAGGAGCGGACATCTATCAGGTTGCGAAGAATTGCAGGACGAGTGTGGAGATGATCGAGAAGTATTACGCCGCCCATATCGCAAACAGCATTAATGCAGCCGCAGTAAATGTGAGAAAAGTCAAGAAAACGAAAAGCAAAGAAAACTAAATATTGCAATTTATTCTCACTAACATATATTGTTGCCTTCATTTGGAACTAGTGTAAACACGGTCCCACTCGTGCGGGTGTGGCGGAACTGGTAGACGCGCCAGACTCAAAATCTGGTGTCCCTAGGACGTGTCGGTTCGAGTCCGACCACCCGCACCATCATCATTTCACTCAGAAAATTCCGGCGGAAAGAGAACCCTTTCCGCACCAGAGCTGCGCCGTTGGCGCGATGAAAGCTCTGCCTATGGACTCCGAGGTAACGTCGAGAATAGCTTTGAGGCATGCTCAAAGTCTGACGTTCAATCTGCCCCGCTATGGAGTGGATACGTTTCCGACTAGCGAGGGGCGGCGACAGCCGTAGCGGGTAAGAGAAACCTTTGGCCTCAAGGTCATGCGGGTGCGGGCCCGCCGTCCGCATCATCTTCTTTCAAACAGCAATAAGGTCTGGCTCCATTGCCGTAAGCAGATCCGCTCCGTGAATTCGGTCACACCGGCCTTACAATTGGAACCCTGCCGACCCGGCTGAGCTAGGCGCAACGCCTGCGGTGAGGTTTCTTCGCCATGAGCTGCGCTCATTTCCCCGCCCACCCAAGAAACATCGCCTTCAACGTCGCTCCTTTGGAGCGCCTCTAACGAGGTGCGCCGCTCATCCGGTGTCGGCTGCTCGCTCTCCAACAGGCCGTGAATGAACACGGTCTCAAACAGGAGACAGATCAATGACGACCGATTTTGAACCACGAATTTATGTTGCCTGCCTGGCGGCATACAATAATGGCTACCTGCATGGGGCCTGGATCGACGCCACACAGGGCGTGAGCGAGCTGCAGGATCAAGTGAACTCCATGCTAGCCGCATCGCCTATCGCAGGCGCTGAGGAATATGCGATCCACGACTACGAGGATTTCGGTGGTGCCTTCATTAGCGAGTATGCCGGCCTGCCAGACGTGTCCGAGATCGCCTCGTTTCTCGCTGAGCACGGCACGTTAGCAGCTGTCACACTAAAGGACTCGTTCGGTGACCTCTCAGCGGCCCGATCAATGCTTGAGCGCTATGCCGGATGCTACACCTCGGTCGCTGCCTTCGCCGAAGAATGTGCGGAGCAATGGTATGAGATTCCGGAACAGCTTGCGTATTACATCGACTACGAGGCTATGGCTCGTTCGCTTCAGCTTGGTGGTGAGATTGATGTTGTGACTGAGGGGTTTGAGGAGGTCCATATTTTCTGGGGCCAATAGGCCTCTACCTCCTCATAGGTATGGTAGGCCACTAATTAGGTCCCCATGCTTTGATTATGATTAGATTGAGCTATTGGCGCCCGCGTAGCGCCGACAAGAATGCGCGTATTTACGTATCCCGCCGGGACTACAATTCAACCAGCACGTCTGTCTGGCTTGAACAGCAAACGCCCAACGCTAGTCGTCCGGACTGGCGCGTAGTCGTTACCTTGGCGGACAAAGAGGTTTCGCGGCGTCACGATGAAGTCGTTGCCGCTATCACCCAAGAAACCTGCGCCCACCTAGATTTCTATTTGACCAAGCACGGCCAACGAAATGCCAATCGCTTAGGCTGGATTGATTGGGTAGCTATTGCGCGCCGAAACACTCCGTAAGTGCGCAGTGCCATATTCACAATTTTAACTAGATAATATGAGCTAATCTCGGTTAGATGGCGTCCTCACCCATTCCTTCGTGTTGAGGCGTTCCATGGAACTGGTACTTTTTGTTGTGTTTGTAGGCGGAGCCATAACGCTCTTTGTTCATCCGAAAACCAAAAATCACCCAATTATTCTTTGGTTGAAGCGGGCTTGGAAGAAACTCGGCGAGATGATGCCGAGCGAGCCCGAGGCAGTGCCACCAAAGCCGGCACAGCCCGCACCGACGAACGCCGAGCCTGGCAATGTTCCCCGGGTAAAAGCCGAACTCGGGAAGGAGCCGCCCACAAAGGGCGTGCACGTGTTCCCTGAGCCTCGTGACCCAGTGACGCGCTTCGAAGAGTTCAACGCAAAACTATTCCTCTACGAGAACGCCGAGACGCCGCTTTGGAACGGGAGCTTGGACAATGACTTCGGTACGAAGATATCTGGCGATTTTGCCTGGCTGGAAGGTGAGATCAAAAAGCGGCTACGTCCGTCATTCCCGGTTCTCTATGACCCGTTCGGTTTGTGGGCTGCAGCCTCCAAAGAGCTGGAAATGGATCCTCATTTCGCCGATCCGATTGCTAGCGCGTATCTATCGCTTCCGCGGGATATTCGCCCTGTCGTAATCTCAAAGACCGGTGATGCTCCGCGCACCAACGCAACAGCCAAAAAAACACCGGAACCCAAACGTCTTAAACTCTACCGATATGGCTTTGTAGATTATCGTTTCGACCGCAAGTTTCTTGAAGACTATCCGGCTGATCTACTCACTGGCCTTCTGCGGGGGCTATCTGGGCCTGAGGACGAATGGGAGGCGTTTTCGCCGGCCCGGCTTCGCGGTGCCGTGCTTGACGAAAATCGCGAAGAGGAAGCGCACCGGCAAGCTATGGCATCGCATCAACATGCCAATCGGTTTGCTGCTCTTTGGAGTTTACGCGAGGAAGACTCGCGATCGGAAGAGGCTCTGGATGATCAGAGCGAGGTGGAGGCAGCACAATGACTGCCTCCCTTTTCCAGTCGAAGACGAACGTCGAGCAATACGCAGATCTCTGGCGGGATTATTGGCAAACCCGCTGGCACCGAACACCCGATTGGCGTGAAACGCAGCGATTCAACGCGCTACTTGGAGCAAGTGAGGCGCGGTCTGAGGCCTCGCCTCTGGTTTATGACTACCCTCAGGGCAAGCGTCCGTTTCTCGGCGTATTGTCGATGGGTGAGGACGGGGCGCCGTCGCAAGATGCCGGGGTTCTAGAATTTCCTGACGCAGGCCACCTGCTGACGATCGCGCCAACGCGAACCGGCAAAGGTGTCAGCCAGATTATTCCGAACTTGTTGTTCTATGCCGGCAGCGCGTTTGTCATCGATATCAAGGGTGAAAACTACGACATTACCGGCGAGCACCGGGCACAGATGTTTCCCGGAGCCAAGGTGATCAAGTTCTCACCCTTCGAAGAACAAACGGATCGGTATAATCCGCTGGATTTCGTCAGAACTGCCGACAATGGTGGGCCGACGCCAGACACTTTCGAGGACTGTCGGCTGCTCGCGGAAATGCTGCTTCCGAAGACCGGGAAATCGAAAGACGAATACTGGGATCTAGAGGCCCGCAATATCCTCACATCCATCTTGATGTATGTGGTTTGCCGCAATGGTTACGCGTCAGACGCGCGGACGATGCGTTCTGTCGTCGATGTGCTTTATGTCGGTGATGACGAAGAAGATATGACCGGCATCGAACGAGAGTTCGTGACGATGCAGGTCTACGCGGAGAGCATCAATTATCGGCCTCTGCACGCACTCGCGACGGCGTTTTTGGGTCACCACGAAAAGGTGGCCAGTAGCATTCTCTCAACCTGTCGAGCAGGTATGCAGATCTGGTTATCTGATCGGCTGCTGAGCGCGACCGACCGGAGTGATTTTCGCTTCTCCGACCTTAAGAAGTCAATGTGCCGACCGATCGACGAGGGCCCGGCTCCAACGACGATTTATGTGATCATCCCCCCTGAGTATCTCAACGAGTATCGAAGCGTGTTGCGCATGATGACGGGACTTGCTGCGGTCGAGCTGACTCGTGTCGGTGATTGGGTGGAGGAGCCAGGATGGCGGCGGAAGCCACCTTGTTCGGTTTTGTTCCTGCTCGACGAGTTTCCGGCGCTCGGTGAAATGACGCCAATCGCCAATGGGCTTGCGTATTTGGCCGGGTATGGTGTTCAGCTATGGCCATTCGCACAGAGCATTGGGCAACTCAAATCGATTTACGGTGAAGCCTGGCAGAATTTCCCTGCCAATGCGGGGGCGACGTCATTCTTTGGCGTCAACGATCCGGATACTGCGGCTTACGTCGAGCGGCTTTTGGGGGAAACGAGCGAGACCCTTCAGCATTACTATGCCCGCGGGTACTACAATGCGGGATCGATCACCGACCAAACCGGCCAATCGTCCAACACTGGCTCTTCGTCAGGAAGCAATTCATCAAACCAATACTCATCCGGCTTCAGCACGAACCGCTCAGATAACAACTCGAGTGGTACAAGTAGCTCAAGATCGAGGGTCACGAACCTGGAACACGAAGCTGATCGTATCAATCACCGCTACACCAAGTGGAAGATCGCGACAGCGTCGGACGTCCGAGCATTGCCGGAGGAGCTCCAGTTTGTCTTCATCCGAAATCGGCGGCCGATCCTGGCCACGAAGCTACCGCACTATCAGTTTGAGCTTCTGGAAGGCCTCTACAGCACGTGGAAGCGCGGTTGAGGCCTAACGTTCGCGGTCGAAGCTTCTGCCGCGTCTGCGAAAGCCGCGTGCAGGTTTTCCTGCCTCTCGATGTTGAGTGTCACCGATCTCCTTGAGCTCGCGTTCTTTCTGGACCTCTTTCTGGCGCTTACGCGCTGCGATGCGGTCGAAGGTCAGCAGATTGAGTTCTTCAGATTTGGTTTTCTGCTGAGCCGCGCGATACTCGCGGGTTAGTCGGTCTTCCGTTTGTTTGGCTGCGGGGGTCTTCCCCTGAGCAGGATTTTGGCGGTTTGCTTCCATTGCCGCATTGAGATGATTGCGAGCTGTCTTTTCGCGTGTTTGGGCGACCCGGACGAGTTCTTCTAGATCTCTACGTGTGGTGTTTTTGTCAGCCAAAATCGACGCTCCCGTGTGAGCGTCGAAACTGCCATTTAAGCGTTATTCATTCAATGGTGGCAGCAGTACAGGGACTTCGCCGGTGTAGAAAATTTTGTCGTAGTGCATGTAGGTTTGATGTGGCTTAAGCGGCGGCACGCCGTGCTTGCGATAATAATTGCTGAACCAGGAAGGGCTGAACCAAATGCTCTGGCGTTGGCAAAGACGGCGAGCAATTCGGAAGATGGCAAGGCGAAGCCCGGTTAGTTTTGGGTGGGGCTCAAACCATTGCGGTCGCCGCATATCGACGTATGCGAAATCGTCTGTGCCGGGGAGTTCATAGTATCCCCCGTATCGTGTCCCTATATGACCAGTCATTAGCCACCAACCTCGACACCATCGTCGTCAGCCAATGTGGCTTCGGCCTTCACCTCTGCAGAAGCAACGGTCTCAGGCGCCACGCCTCGAGCCTCAAGTTTTTGTAGTGCTCGTGCTTCAGCAGCAGTCATTCCTTCCGGAACGCCAAAGAATTTCAAAAAACCCATATGTCATACATCACCTATAATTGTTTCATCCGTATACGGATATTATTGGTGTTGTGCGTGGGAATTTCAAGTCTTCTCTTTGAAAATCAACTTTCTTTTCGAAAAAAGCCACCGCGCCGCGATGTATTCAAGTGCGCCGACGAAGCCGATATCAACAACAAGCGAAGCCAGCCCGGCAGTTAGATCCGACACCTCTCCGGCGACCAAGCCGACGGCTTCTGTAAGAACATTTAGTGTGTGAGTTCCGAGATTCTGTATCGCGTCCGACGATCCGCCGAGGAGGAGGTATGTGAAGGCAGCGTTTGCTGGTAGGGCAATTAGGGCGTACTCGAGCCACCTGCGCGGCGATGACGCTAAGAAATACCGGTTTAGATCCCCGATCGCTGAATCCCGCCAGCGGCCGGTCTCTTGATGATGCAGCCAGGATCCCTTGAAAAATCGGTACAGATCAAACACTGCCGCTGCCGCGATCATTGCAACAATTTGGCGTTCCGGAAAAAATGCTGCCGCGGCGGTGATCAGGGTGGCGCCCACAACGAGCGTTCGCATCTGAAGGAAAAAGTAATACCCGCGGTACTTTGCGATCAGCTCTTGTGGGGAAAGATCGTTGGAAGAAGCCTCGGCCATGGACGCACCTCGCACTCCGAACTGCAGTTCGGGGTTGAACAGAATGATGCATTTTGTTCAGCGGACAGCCTTCCAGGATTATTCTTGATACGGCGTGCTAACCCACATCTTTCGGGCAAGGTCTCGTTCTTCAGGACCAATTACATCCAAGTAGATTTCGGTTGTTTGTAGTCGAGCGTGCCCCATCCATTTTTTCACTAAGGTGATAGGCACGCCCTGGAGCATCGCGTGGGTCCCAAAGGTATGACGAAGCCCTTTGGGCGTGGCTTGGGGCCCAACGATCTCAGCCGCCGCCATGATTGTTTTGATGTGATTGTAAGCGGACGTTCGACCTATTGGCCAAAGCAAACTTGCGCCGGCGCCAAGGTGCTGAAGGGGCCGCAACCTAAAGCGCTTGTTCACTGCCAAAACGAAACCGCTATCCAAGGGAACTTGCCGCCAAATCCCTCTCGTTCTCTGCTTGAGGGTTTCGACCGCTACTAAATTGGATTCTAGATCAATGTGAGATGCTCGAACTGCAAGCGCTTCGGATATGCGGCATCCAGAAAATGTGAGGAACTCAGCAAGCGTGCGCCAGGGCTCGGCATACTCTCCAGCGACAATGAGAAAACGACGACGTTCGAACGGGGTCAGGTAAAGGCGATTGCCTTCACGATCCAAAAGCGAGCGCGGCGAAAAGCCCAATTATGTCCTTTCGGGAAGTTCCCGGTTGAAAGAGTTAAAATATGTGAACATTATGCATCATTCTGTCTGCGTCACGCAATATTAATATAATCGGTTTCTGTATTTAGTTTTACTGCAAATGTGACGATATTTTATAACACTTGAAGTGATGGTGCTGAAATTTTTCTTTTTATTGTTGTTCATCTGCGATAGGCTCCAAGAATGAATGGAGCCGTGAAACTGTTTTTGGTGCTGATGCTGTTCCTCGCCATGGGTGGCGAGGGCGTTGCTAGTGTTGCGCCTGAACACGACCATCATTCCGACCTCACCATGGTTGAAGAGCCAGCTGAAGCGCCCGACAGAGAGCATGGGAACCATGCGATCCATGGGTGCGGCGTTTGTCACCATATGGTCGACGGCCGTTTGCTCGTAATTGGTGTCGCGGTTAGTTCCTCCGATCAAAAATACTATTTTACGGGCGACCGAATGTCGTCACGGGCTCTTGAGCCGCCATTCCAACCACCGATTGAGAATTCAGTCTGACCACTTTGTCTAACTGAAACTAAAAATCGGAATCTGTATTAAATGAACTCAAAATTTGTCGCCTGGCCAAACTGGCTAGGGCGGAGCGCTGTGGCAGCAATTGTGCTAGCCGGAGTCTCCATTAGCGCTGCTGAGGCCCAAACTGCCTCGTCAGACTCACTAAACCTATCTGGTGCACTAAATCTCGCACTGGAAAACAATCCAATCACCAGCGCAGCTCGCGAGGAAATACGAGCTGCTGAAGCCGAGGCGCTTCAAGCCGGACTTTGGGATAACCCCACTCTTGGAGCAGAAGTAGAGGAGTTTGGGGGCGACCGGGGAGGCCTCGGCGATGCCGATACGACCCTGTCAATCAATCAAACGATCCCACTGGGCGGTGATCGCGGGCGTGCTCGCGAGGCAGCAAGCGCCTGGGCTCTCGCCGCAAGGTCAGATCTGGCACTCCAGCGCACTCGTCTCTTGGCGAGCACAGCGCAGGCGTATGTCGAAGCACAGGCGGCCTCTGAAACTCTGTCATTGCGAATGGAGTTGTTGGAGATAGCCAACAATTCGGCCGATGCGATCCAAGCAAGGGTCGAGGCTGGTCGAGCTTCGCCAATTGAGCGCAACCGTGCGGAAATGCTGGTTGGGTTGGCAACGATTGCGGCAAACGATGCCTCTGGAGCTCAGTTAGCAGCCAATGCGCAACTTGTTGCGATATGGTCCGGAGCCGTGATCAACGGTGAGCTGACGCCACCGCTTCAGGCTTTTGACCTTACCGCCTACTCCGACGCTCAGCCTACGGATTGGATCGCGAACAACCCGGAGCTCGTTCAGCTTAGAGCAGTAACCCGTGCGCGAGGCCAAGAAATCCGCCGAGAGCGCGCGGGAGCAATTCCCGACGTTACCGTAGGCGCAGGTGTGCGACGGTTTGGTGGTACTGACGAAACGGCTTTTGTCGCGACGCTAGAAATCCCTATTCCAGTCGTGAACCGCAATCAGGGCGGCGTGGCTGCGGCTGCCTCGCGAGAAAACGCGGCGCGACTGAACGAAGAGGTCATGAGACGATCACTGATCGCCCAGTACGCTTCGTCCGCAGGTCGTTTCGCACGTGCTCAATCGACTTACACTCAACTCAACGACAGCATCCTTCCTGCCTCGGAAAGCGCGCTTGGAGCCGCTCAAGAGGCGTATCGGGAGGGCGCGCTCGATGTCCTAAATTTCTTGGATATCCAGCGGTCGTATTTCGACGTTCGAGTGGACTTGATCTCTGCTCGCGCCGAGTTGGCGCGTGCGGCAATCGAGCTTGATGCCCTTGCGGGTGCTCCGCAACTCAATCGCCTGGTCGAAACCAACCCAGAGGAGGCAGTACAATGACCAATAACAAAATAAATCTCCTGCTGATTACGGCCAGCGTTCTGGCTCTAGCGGCATGTTCACCTGACAATCAGAGCGAACAAAACCAAAACAGGGAGCAGGCCAGCGCGGCTAGTGATCTGGCATCCGACCGCGGGCACGATGACCACGCTGAGGGTGAGGAACACTCGGACGCCGAGGACCTTGGCGACGAAGACCATGGCGATGATCATTCAGATGATGATGGTCATGAAGAAGGCAGCGACCATGAAGACGGTGCCGATCGAGCTGACGAAAATGATCATGCGGATGAGGACGAGCACAGCGAGAGCGTTGAAGTCCACCTCAACGCAAATCAAATATCTGAACTCGGTATCGTTGTTTCTGCGGTGACGAACGGTGCGGTCGACGGAATATTGGAGTTGCCCGCTGAAGTCGGTTTTGACCAAAACCATTTGGCTCACGTAACGCCCCGCGTATCCGGCATCGTCCGCAGTGTCGCGGTAGCAGAAGGTGATCGGGTTGAGGCTGGCGATGTCCTGGCGGTGCTTAACAGTCGCCCGCTCGCCGACGCGAAAGCGTCTTACCTTTCGGCACGGGCCAGACTGGATCTCGCCGAAAGCTCCTTCGAGCGAGAGGAGCGCTTATGGGAGCGCCAAATTTCAGCTGAACAGGATTTCCTGGACGCCCGACGAGCACTTGAAGAGGCTCGAATAGAGGTTCGAAGCGCCGGGCAGCAGCTTGATGCGCTGGGCGTTGATGTTTCGACTCTTCCTCGAATGGTGGCGTCGTCAGATGTCTCGCTCACACGATACGAGTTGGCCGCTCCGATCTCAGGCACAATTATTGAGCGTCACGCGGTGCTCGGGGAAGTGCTGGAAGAAGGTGCGCAACCGCCCGCGTTTATTGTTGCGGACACTGACTCTGTTTGGGTCGATGCAGCGGTTTATGGCGCTGACCTGGGTCGAATTCGCGCAGGTGCACCGGTCTCAATTGACCCCGGTGATGGCGGTCAGCCAATTGAATCATCAATTGACTTCGTGAGCCCTCAAATCGGCGAACGTACGCGAACCGGTCGCGCTCGAATTGTGATCGATAATCCCGGCGACCGACTGCGGCCCGGCATGTTCGTGACGGTATTTGCTGCGGCTTCTGATGCTCAGCCGACCGTTCGAGTGCCCGTTACAGCGCTGCAAACTGTTGAAGGTGAGACCGTGGTCTTTGTTCGTACATCTGACGGATTTGAGGTGCGTGAGGTCCGACTAGGACGACGATCAGATCGGTACGCAGAAATCCTGTCAGGCGTCAGCCTGGGCGAGATGATCGCGACGACACAATCGTTCTCATTGAAAGCAGAATTACAGAAGGGGGAGTTCGACGATGGACACGCGCACTAATCCTTCACAACAGGCCGGTGGCTTAACCGGTTTGCTTCACCGCATTGCCGGAGGGCGGCTTCTCGCAGCTCTCGCATTTGCTTTCGTTCTGATTGGCGGAATCGTCACATTCAGGACCATGCCAGTAGACGCATTTCCTGATGTCACGCCGACACTCGTGCAGGTGTTCACAGAAACGGAAGGCCTCGCACCGGAAGAAGTCGAGCGGTATGTCACGTTCCCGGTAGAAACGTCCATGAATGGACTACCTCGGCTCCGCGAAGTGAGGTCGACATCAAACTTCGGTTTGTCTGTCGTGAACATCTACTTTGAGGATGGCGTTGATATCTATTGGGCGCGCCAACTCGTTGGTGAACGTCTACAACAAGCTAGGGAAGAGATCCCCGAAGGTTTTGGTGATCCCGGAATGGGACCGATCACCACAGGTCTTGGACAAATTCTCTTCTATTTCCTGCAAACATCGGATGAAAACCTCGACGGCGTTCAGCTGCGTACCTTGCAGGACTGGCAGGTCAAATTCGACCTTCAGACAGTCCGCGGTGTGACAGAAGTTCTGTCTCTTGGTGGGTTCGAACAACAATATCAAATTAATGTTCGACCGGATGCATTGCTCCGATATCAACTAGCGATCGAAGATATTGTTACCGCTGTTGAGTCCAACAATGCCAATGCCGGCGCTCAGTTCCTAATTGAGAACAGTGAGCAATATACCGTTCGAGCCGTTGGCTTAGCTCAAGGCATCCACGATCTTTCCGATATCATTGTGAAGGTCGAAGATGGCGTGCCAGTTCGCGTTCGCGATATCGCAAACATCGATATCGGTGGCGCTCCTCGACAGGGCATGGCGACCATGGACGGGCAGGGTGAAGTTGTTGCTGGCCTCGTGCTGAAGCTGCTCGGTGCAAACACGAATGAAGTGATTGCGCGCGTTCACGATCGGATGGAGAGGATTAATGAAGCTCTCCCGCCCGGTGTGACGGCTGTTCCATACTATGATCAGTCAGAGTTGGTTGGCGCCGCTGTGCGAACGATGACCACAGCTTTGTGGCAAGGCGCACTTCTCGTGGCGGTGATCTTGTTTCTTTTCCTACGAGGATGGCGTCCAAGCCTAATCGTTGTCGCTTCAATTCCGTTTTCTGTCGGTTTTGCACTACTCGCGATGCAGTTTTTTGGCGTCTCAGCAAATCTGATGTCGCTTGGCGGTATCGCTATCGCCATCGGAATGATGGTGGATGGGGCGGTCGTCATTGTAGAAAACGCGAATCGTATCCTGACCGCAGCAAAAGAGAGCGAGGACAAGCGCGCGCTTATTGCGAGTGCCTGTGCGGAAGTGCTGCAACCGCTCATTTTCGCAATCTTGATCGTGGTCGTTGTGTTCGTTCCGATCCTGACCCTTGAAGGGGTCGAAGGCAAAATGTTTCGACCATTAGCGTTTTCTGTTGTCTTCGCTATGGCTGGGTCATTGGTTTTCGCCGTCCTTCTTGCGCCGGCGGCATCAATGCTCGGTCTGAAGGTCGGGGAACGTTCGTCGGGTTTGGATAAGCCCGACTTCTATGAACGGCGATTTGCACCTTTAGTGCGCTTCTTTGTGCACAAGCGATGGGCCGCGCTCGTACTTGCTGCGGCCATGCTCATCGTTGGCGGTGCGATCTTCCCACGATTGGGTTCTGAGTTCACGCCACGCATGAACGAAGGTGATTTGCTGGTACGGCTTACCATGGCTCCGTCAATTTCATTGCCGGAAGCCCGGGAGACTGTGACACGCTTTGAACAGCAATTGCTTTCCAACTTCCCTGAAGTTGAGCGTATCGTTACGCGTATCGGTCGCGGAGAAGTTGGTGCGCACGCAGACCCGGTTAACAGTGCTGAAGCTTTCGTGGCGCTCACACCTCGTGACCAATGGGAGACCGCGGAAACGCAAGCTGCTTTGCTAGCGATGATGAGTGAGAGCTTCGAATCGTTCCCTGGGGCACGTTTCAACTTCACTCAGCCAATTGCGTCGGCTACCGACGAATTGCTGACGGGCACAAAAGCTGATCTAGCGATCAAGCTTTTCGGAGAGGATATGACTGTCCTCGAAGACTACGCTGCTCAGATTGCAGGCGTCATTCGTGACGTTTCCGGATCAGCTGATGTGCAAACAGACCAGGTAACCGGGGCACCCCAGCTCCGGATAACTGTGAACCGTGAAGCGATAAGTCGATTTGGATTGAATGTTGAAGATGTCCTGTCAGTCGTCCGAACGGCGATCGGTGGATCGCAAGCTGGGCAGGTCTTCGAGGGTGTTCGACGGTTTGACATTATCGTTCGCTATCGCGAGCAAGATCGTCTGAATGCCGAGCGCATCAGCCGGATTGTTCTAAATGGTCCGGGGGATGAAATTATACCACTAAGCCAGGTTGCGACGGTCGAGCGGATCGAGGGACCTCGTCAGATCACGCGTGAAAACGGACAGCGGTACATCACTATCCAAACCAATGTCCGCGAACGCGACATCGGTTCGTTTGTGGCAGAAGGGCAAAGTGCCGTAGCTGCGAATATCGAATTGCCGCCTGGCTATTTTGTCGAATGGGGTGGCCAGTTCGAGCTGCAGCAACAAGCAAATGCACGTTTTGCAATCGTGATTCCGGTCACGCTTGGGGTTGTGTTCTTGCTTCTGCTTTTCAGCTTTGGTCGCTTGAAGAGCGCAGTGCTCATCATCGCGAACATTCCGCTCGCTCTCGTTGGAGGTATCGCGGCGCTGTGGCTGACCGGGCAAAACCTGTCCGTCCCAGCTTCTGTGGGCTTCATCGCGCTGTTCGGCATCGCTCTGGGTAATGGCATGGTCTTGGTGTCCTTCCTCGACCGGTTTGCCAAAGAGCGGCTGGATGTCGACGCCTTCAGTGTCGAGGCTGCGGTGCGCCGTGCGCAACCCGTCTTGATGACGGCAACGACCACCGGGCTCGGTTTGATGCCGCTGTTGTTTGCATCCGGTATCGGGTCAGAGGTCCAGCGACCTCTTGCAGCGGTGGTTATCGGCGGTCTGGTCACATCGACCGTCCTGACCCTGTTGGTGTTGCCGGCCGTCTACAAATGGTTCGCACCGCATCCACAAAGTCGTGCTCCCGAACGCCTGCCAACCTAATCGATGGCAGGTCAGGATCTGGTGGGGCAACTCCCTGTTCTCGCAACCACCAGATCCGCCGGCAGCCTCGGGCGTACTGCCCCCCCCCTGTACGGGCGCCCGAGGCTGTTTGCTCGGCATTCGTAAGTCAATCCTCAACGAGGAGACTGAATTGATGAAACAACTCTTCCTCCCCATCGCACTCGTGCTCGTTCTAACTGCGTGTGCGAGTTCATCACCAAGTAATGATGACATCGGAAGCTCCCGCCTCGCGGATCCGCAATATGCCTACCAGGATGAAGGGTTGCGATGGTGGCGGCGCCACTGGGTGCAACCATATGCTTTTCTTCGGCGTGTCACGTACACCGGATCAAACTGGGTACTCCAGATAGCTCCACAGGCTCAGTCCCTGGCCACCCTGCAGTTAACAACCCAAGTCGGTGACAGGCCGGGGCCAGTTCTTGAGTTTAGGTGTCGAGATGGAGCAACATCATTCAATTTTCGAGATGTAACCGTATTCTCCCCGTTCCATTCGAACTTTGAAATGTTCATTGACGCGCAAGGTGAGCGGCGCTGGGTCACGATTGCGCGCCGAACGTCACCTCTAACACTCTCAATTGAAAACTCTGATCTCGTTGTGCGCATTTTGACGGAGCTGGAGCATGCGTCGAGCTTTACCATCGCCGTGCGTGATGCCACGCCGGTACGAGCCAGGTTTGTTGCTGATCCATCAGCTTCCACGTTTTCAGAGTTTCGATCTGCGTGCGCATCCCAGCGGCGTGGTCCGTCTGGAAACGAAGGTGATGTATGACCAAAAATTCAACGGAATGTTCACCGGCCAACCAGACTGGGCTTGAACGCGTGCTGCGGTCTCCGGCAATAGCCGGACTGGTCCTATTGGTGTCGATGCTCGTCGCCTTTTTCTGGGTGAACTCGCCATTTGCAGATAGCTATGAGGCCATCCACCATGCTCCGGCTGCAATATCGATCGGTTCGTTTGAGCTCGCAAAGCCGCTAATTTTGTGGATCAACGAAGGCCTGATGATCGTCTTCTTCTTTTTGATCGGATTGGAGATCAAGCGGGAGGTGTTCGAAGGCCAACTGTCCTCGCCAAAACAGATCGCACTGCCGGCGTTCGCCGCTCTTGGGGGGATGCTGGTTCCGGCTGCGATCTTTCTTGCGTTCAACAACGGAAGTGAGGAGTACGTGCGCGGTTGGGCCGTGCCCGCTGCCACCGATATCGTGCTCGCTCTTGCGCTGTTGGCGATGCTCGGGTCACGCGTGCCTATCGCGCTGAAAGTATTCCTAACTGCGCTAGCGATATTCGATGATTTCGGCACGTTGGTGATTATTGCGCTCGCCTATTCGGAGGGCCTGAGTTTGCCATCGCTGCTGATGGCGGCGTTGGGCACGTTGGCACTCATTGTGCTTAATCGACTACGTGTTGCAAGTCTCACAGCCTACGTCCTCGTTGGCGTATTCGTTTGGGTCTCAGTATTGGAGTCGGGCGTTCATTCGACGCTTGCCGGAGTGATTATTGCGTGGTGCATCCCGATGCGCGTCTCTGGCAGAGAGTTCCTCCATAAAATTGAGCATGATCTCAGCCCCTGGGTTGCTCTCCTAATCGTTCCGTTGTTCGCATTCTTTAACGCTGGAATCGACCTGGGCGGCGTCGACTTCGAGACATTCTTCGGCCCGTTGGGTCTCGGCATCATCCTTGGCCTTTTCGTTGGTAAACAGGTAGGTGTCATGTTGGGTGTGGGCCTCGCCGTTGTCCTCAGGATTGGCGCTAGGCCAATAGAGGTCAGCTGGGGGCACCTCTATGGTGCAGCCCTACTTTCGGGTGTGGGCTTTACGATGAGCCTGTTTGTGGCCGGGCTAGCATTTGAGCAACCTGGCGCGGTTCTGACGGTCAATCTTGCGGTAGTTGTGGGCTCTGTTTTGTCGGCGACCGGTGGGCTTGTTGTGCTCGCCAGATCATACCAGACATCCCCTTCCCTCGCGAACGCGCCTGACTAATCAATGGCCAGTCTTTTGGTCTCGCGTGCTCGAGCTCGCTAAAAGCCATCAATAGCCCATAGATTAGAGCGGATACTCGAGTGGTGCTGAAACAGATCTTGATGCTACAGCCACTAGAGACTTTACTGTCGAGACCCAGCCCAATTGAGAAAAGCCCAGAGCCGAAGTTTTGAGGCTAGGATAGTGGCCACAAGTGCACGAGGAAAGTTATGCCCTACACTCACAATCGTTTGTTCGAAAATGCTAATATGGCTGAGATTGAGGAGCGCACGCGACGTTCACTCGCTGAAGCTGGTTTTGGTGTCCTTACGGAAATTGATGTGAAAGCCACGATGAAGGCGAAAATCGATGTTGATCTTCAAGCGTATCGCATTCTCGGAGCGTGCAATCCCACAATGGCGCATAGAGCCATAGAGCTTGAGCCTCGGATTGGAGCGATGCTGCCATGCAACGTAATCCTGCGGGAGGTGGAAAACGGCATCGAGGTAAGCGCTATCGACCCGGTAGCGTCGATGCTCGCGACTGAGAATGACGACCTTACGCGTTTGGCCATCGAAGTTCGTGATTTGCTAGTTCATGCGATTGATGAAGTGTGATCAATCTAATGCAATTTGTCTGTCTGTGGCGGCAGATGCCGCGGCTGTCTGAGCATTTGTCCCGGTGAACGCTATGGCCAATTTCTTTGTGCGTGTTGATCGGTACTTAGCGAAGCAAGCTGCTTTGAGCAGTAGGTTTTCGAAGATATCTCGAGCGGTGAGCATCGCGCAACTAACGGCGATATCGGTCTTGGTCGGTATGGAGTTGATCACAAAACAGGTGCTTGAAAGTAAGCTGGCCGTTTGGGAGGGCGCGACTTCCATATTCCCCGGGTTTAGGCTTACGCTGAACCACAATCGAGGCGTAAGCTTCGGGATGCTCGATAACGGACACTGGCTGATGCCCTATCTGCTTGCAATCGTGGCTTTGATCTTGGTCGTAGCGGTCTTGATCTGGACTGCGCAGCAGAAATCGAAGTGCATTAATGTCGCCGGTGTCCTGTTTGCCGCGGGCGGATTGGCCAACGCGATCGATAGGCTCGGAGATGGAGCCGTCACAGACTATTTGGACTTTGGATGGCGAGCGCTTCGCTGGCCCACGTTCAATTTGGCCGATGTCTTTATATTTGTAGGCGTCGCGTTGTTACTCCTCGCGTGGACGAAAGGGTCGCAGAATTTGGAAGACGACGAGCAGTAGTCAACTATTGCTCTTTGAGAGCCTTTGATTTGTGATCCGATAAGCACTTGGAGTGGTCGAAGAGGCTTGTGACGATTTCACAGGAGCCGACCTTGCCACCGGCGCAGCCGTCGATCATGCGCATAAGTTCGCTTTCGAGCACACGAAGCTGCTCGATGCGTTTTTGCGTTTCAACTAGATGGTGCCGCGCAAGTTCGTCCGCCTTGGTACAATCTGTGCCAGGGTTCTCCTGAAGATCGATCAGGTCTCGAATGGCTTCGACGGTAAAACCTAGATCACGCGCATGTCGGATAAAGCCGAGCAGGTCCACCGAGGCTTGCCCGTAGACGCGCCGTCCGCTTTCAACCCGCCTCGGTTCTGGCATTAGGCCGACGCTCTCGTAATACCGGATCGTCGTCACTTTGACGCCTGACGTTTCTGCCGCTTGGCCGATGGTGAATTCTTTTTGCATTTTTCTCTTGCTTCTACAGTCGCTGTAGAAATTAGACTCCATCTTAAACGTAGGAGTCAAGAAAATGAGTTGTTGCCCAAGCGACCAAAAATTCGATGGATCATCGGTTGCGTACACACGCGCCCTGTGGGCCGTCATTTTTATCAATCTTGTGATGTTCGTCGTCGAAATCTCGGCAGGCTTCGCTTCAGGTTCGCAATCGCTGAAAGCCGACGCCCTTGATTTCGCCGGCGATACGATGACCTATTCCATCAGCCTCCTAGTCATTGGCTCCAGCCTCGCCATTCGTGCCAAAGCCGCTCTCTTCAAGGGTGGGCTATTGTTCGCGATCGCGATTGCGGTGCTGAGCATGACGCTCGTCCGCGCATTCTCTGGCGAGCCGCCTGTCGCTGAGACGATGGGCATCGTCGGGTTCGCGGCACTTCTCGCCAATGCCGTAAGCGTGGTGATCCTTCTTAAATGGAGAGACGGCGATGCGAACGTCCGTTCGGTCTGGCTGTGTTCCCGCAATGACGCCATCGGCAATGTTGGCGTGATGATAGCCGGCGGCCTTGTCGCCCTGACCGGGTCGGCTTGGCCGGATCTCATTCTTGCGTTCGTACTCGCCGGCATTTTCACCCGCTCGGCTTGGTCCATCTGCTCGCAAGCTCTCTCAGAGCTTCGTGACCACAGCTCTACCGCCAACCCAGGAGAAGCGTAATGTTCCCTCTGCTCATCGGCGTCGTTGCTTACACTCTCATAACGGCCGCACTATCGATCCCGTTTATGCTTCGAGCGCGGTCTGAGTTTCGACAACAAGGTAAATGGTCGCCGCTGACCGCCGCCTTCTCGGGCCTCATCATGCACGGGCATTTCGTCGCCACGATTGCTCTCGCGTGGCTCGATCGCGGCAGTTTGTTCGCGCCGAACCTGATCTCACTGGCGCTCGGGGGAGGGCTCTTCCTGGGTGGCGCCTACGTCATATTTCTCGGGCGTTACGCCTATGGTTCACAGGAACGCGTTTACGGCTTGCTCGAAGATGAGCTAATCCAGCACGGCATCTATCGGCGCACCCGCAATCCGCAATATGTCGGCTACAGCGGCATGTTTCTCGGTGCTGCGATCGCGGCCGGATCCGGTCTCGCTATGCTATCCGCACTGGTGTTCACGGCGATCATCCACGTGTTCATTACCTGGGTGGAGGAGCCGCACATGCGCAGAACCTTCGGTGACGCGTTTGGTAAGTATGCGCAAAAAGTTCGACGATATGTCTGATTGAGACACGATAGTCGGGTGTGCTCCAGGCACTAATATTCGACGTCGGGGTAGCGCCAAGCATTGCGTTGTTGAGCCAATGCGAAAGCTTGAGATAGTGAGACGCTGATCGCGTTGGGACGATCCAAGCTCCATTCGTCAAAAGCCGATTGATCTGCGAACATGTTTACCTGATCACAAAAGGCTCCCCGGAGATCCTTGCAACAAGATTTGGTGTCAGTTTTGGCCAGTGACATTACCGGACTATCAGGTGCAATGGCGGCAACGGAGCTGCTAGTCACCTTTATTTCTATGTCTGTATGAGAGTTCGGACACGTTGTGTGCAGCGTGGCCGCCTGCTCAATCAATGATGGCAAGAACAGTGCATCAAAAACGCACCAAGTAAAAAGTGAGCGTTCGGCGGTTTCGAACCTGTGCGCTGTGGGCGCCAAACTCAGACCGACAAAGCCAATGATGTGCCCGTCATCATCAAGCTCGATCGCGCTTGGAGGAACAAGGTTGAGAAGCCTTGAAGCCGTTTCTAAAGGCGTTCCGAGGTGTTCTGCGATAGACGCAATTGAGATCGGTTTCCCACTGGCCAGCGCTCTATAAATGTAGAGCGACGCCCTCTGAAGATCTTTCGGATTTTCACCGATGTATCCCGCTTCTAGAACAGCAGTGATTTGTGCGAGATCTGTCATAGAGAAACTACCCCGCACAGCACGAGAGCTTCGCAACGTCTTTGTCGAAGCCCTGTGCCGCAAGCTTGAAACCTTCGACCGTCGTTAGATATGGAAATATCGTGTCGCCAAGTTCTTTGGTCGTCATGCCAAACTTGAGCGCCAGAACCAAGGTTTGGATGCTATCTGCGCCCTCAGGGGCCATGATTTGTGCACCGAGTAGCTCGTCAGTTTTGCGATCCGCCACGAGCTTTATAAGCCCGCGCGTGTCGGCAGCCGCGAGGGCTCGGGGTACTTGGTCCAGCGGGGCGATTGACGTTTTGACGTCATAGCCCGCTGCCTCGGCTGCCGCGGCGGTGAAGCCCACGCCAGCAACCTGTGGATCGGAGAACACGACCCAGGGCATCGCACGATTGTCATAGGGTTTGACGGGTTGAGACGTGGCGTGTTTGGCGGCCAATTTCGCGCCGTACGCTGCCATGTAGACATATTGGTCGCGACCTGTGACATCGCCTGCCGCATATATGGAGGGATTGCTACTCCGCATGAGCAGGTCGACGGCAATGCCGCCGCGCGCGTCGGTCTCCACACCAACGTCGCCCAGGCCAAGATGTTGCGTGTTCGGGCGTCGCCCCGCTGCAATCAGAACGCTCTGGGCGACGACGACATCCGTGCCGCCAGTCGTCTCGCAGTGGAGCTGGACGCCGGAGGACGATTGCTCGATGCGTTGATAGCCAACGCCAGAGCAGACCGTGATGCCCTCAGCTTCAAATGAAGCCTGGAGTGCCGCACTAATTTCGGGCTCCGCCTCCGGTATAAGACGCGTGCGACAGCAGATCGTTACGTGCACACCGGCGCGGGCAAACATCTGCCCGAGTTCACACCCGATGACGCCACCGCCGATGACAATCATGCTCTCTGGCAGCCGATCTAGTTCGAGCGCACTGGTCGAATCTAGTGTTTGAACGTTTTCGATGCCAGGGATCGGCGGGATGCTGCTGGAAGAGCCAGTAGCAATGATGATCTTCGCAGCGCGTATTGCCCGCCCGTCGAAAGCAACACCGCCCTCTACTAGGCGGGCAGGAGCTTTCGTTTCGATGTAGTCGATATTTTCGTATTCGGGCAGCAAGGCTTCGTATTTTTTGTCACGAAGACCCGAAACAAGTGCGTCTTTTTGCGCCTGGACCGCTGGCCAGTCATCGACCCTGGATGCCACGGACACACCCGCAAACCTGCGGGCAGCAGCGCCTGAGTGCGCCGCTTCCATAGCGCGGATCAGGGCCTTCGATGGCACGCAGCCAACGTTTACGCATGTGCCGCCAATCGTTCCGTGACCGATTATCGCCACGCGCGCGCCAGCTTCGGCGGCGGTGATCGCCGCCGAGAATCCAGCGGACCCGGCGCCAACAACGGCGATGTCGTATTCGCCATTGTTCCCATCTGAGCAGCAATCTTTCATTCGTGACTTCTCCGTCTGACCAGTGATCTGGCGGCGCTTTTAGTGTTGATGTTCTGCTTCGGAATGGTCGGCATCTTCGGCGTTGGAGGCATGTGCGGGATAACCAGCATCGGTGGATGCCTGACCAACAAGCGCTGCAGTTGTCACACTCGGATCAAATCGAACAATTGCGGTCTTGGTTTCGAAGTCCACTTCAACCGAATCCACGCCTTCAACACGGCTCATCGCAGTCCGAACTGTGATCGGGCAGGTCGCACACGTCATGTTCTCGATGTCGAATGTAGCGGTTTCTGTTTGAGCAACGACTATATTCGTCTTTGCTGATGTCTCTGACGGCGCATAATTGAATGCCGACAAACCGGCTCCTGCGATACCGAGCAGGGCTACGGATAGTATTACGGTGGATGTTCGTTTCATTGTGTGTCTCCTAGTAAAAAAATGGGGCCCACCAGTCGATCGTTGCGGCGAGCAGAACGATCGCCAAGCCGACCCAGAGGGCGATTTGGGTGATGATGTTGGATTGGGGTTTTGCGCAATATGAGCCGTCTTCGCATGGTGGCTCAGACTTGAAATAGACGTGCCAAAATCCCGCGCCGATAAAGGCCAGCGTCACCACTATGAAGTAGGGCTTGTACGGATCGAGCGCGGTGAGCGACCCGATCCACGCGCCACTGACGCCGGCGAGTACCAACACCAAAGGCAAGATGCAGCAGGATGACGCCACAATGGCGCCGATAATGCCTCCCGCTGCGAGCCAGCCTCGTTTTTGACGGGGGGCTGGTGTTTGGTCGCTCGATTGTTCGATTTCGGTCATTCGTTTTCTTGCTCATTCCTAGATTTTCAACTAGGCTAATCCCTGTAGTGACTACAGACTCAAGGAGAAAATGAACACGAAAACACACGCTCGCGTGAAGGCACTTACGAGAGGCGAGCTTGCACGTCTCACCGGCTGCCACGCAGAAACCATTCGCTACTACGAAACTCAGGGCGTGCTGCCTGCGCCTCGCCGCGCAGAAAACGGATACCGACTTTACGACCGCCGCCACATCGCGGTTCTGACCTTCATCAGACAATTCCGAGATCTAGGGTTCTCGCTGAACCAATGTCGTGCGCTGCTGCGTTTGGAGCGCGACCATTCTGGCCAGTGCCAGGCGGTTGCTAGCGAGATCAACGCCCATATTGAGGTGGTCGAAGGGCGTATAGCGGAACTGAAATCAGTCGCGTCCACGCTGCGCGCGGCGGCCAGAAAGTGCTCAATTGAACCGAACGCCGGCTGTCACGTTCTGGACGCGTTACTCCAAGTCGATGCTGATAAGTCCTCCGGCGCGAAGTCGTAGAGAGCATCAACTATCGGGCATTCCGGCACGACACCGCCGTCGCACTGTGAGGCCATGTCACCAAGAACACTTTCTAGACGTTTTAGGTCCGCAATTTTCTTACGCACCGATGCCAAGTGGTCGAGAGTTATATCTCGCACCTGACCACAGCTATAGGCGTTGTTGTCGACCAAGCTGAGGAGGTTCTGGACCTCGGCGACAGCAAATCCGAGATCGCGTGCGCGCATCAAAAACTGGAGCCGTCGAACATCGTCATCCGAATAGGTTCGAAACCCATTTGCCGCACGAGCAGGTTCGGGCATGAGGCCGATGCTCTCATAGTACCGCACAGTCTCTAGATGGCAGCCCGTGAGTTTGGCGAGTTTACCGCGGGTGATGTTCATCAAGTCGTCTCGGTTTGTTGCTGCGCTCAGTCTAGGGTTTTTGACCAAACCGCTTGCGTTCCCAGTTGTCGATGGCCCGGATTGGGCCCGGGCAATAATGATCGCGGGCGCGGCGCCCGGCCAGCCGACCAATCAAAATCGGGAGAGCCCGCATCTCGCAGCCAGCCGTCGCGAAGATCGCCGCGAGCACGAACGATATCCCAAGATGCCCGTAGACATAGATGTTCAATATCGCGATCGCGTTCCAGAGCGATGATGACGCGACTTCACCGGTTGATTGCCAACCCAAATAGGCGGCCGCTGCGATGCCCAGCGCTGCAAGGAGGCGTGGCCAGAACGATAGCTTAATGCCGAAGCCAATGTTCACCGTGTAGGGAATGAGCTGCAATGCGAAGAGCGTAAATCCAATCACGGAGAGATTGGTAAGCGCGCCGACGTCGCCAAAACTCACGATCTGATAGACCCAATAAAGTGAGCCGTAACCGAAGAGCGCGCGAGCAGCACGACCGATCCACCCTGGCGGTGGAATTGTGCCAGCGTCGTCGAAACGGAAAGTCGGTTTAGCGTCTGCCATATTACCTCCGCGTCCAATCCAAAACCCAACTTTGAAGTCTGAACTCGTACTGCGGCAGGATGAATGCGGCGATGAGGAACGTTGTTCCGATCACCCACCAGATCCAAAATGATCTTGATGCTTGGCCGCGCCATATTGCATAGGACGCTGCAACGGCGAGCAATCCTGCAGATGTCCAAAAGAAGGAAGGTTGCCAACGCGCGAACCAGCCGAGTTTCGCGACCAACCCACTCGCGAATCCGAAGTGCACAAGCAATATCGGGATGACGCAACACGACGCGCCCACGAAAGCGGCGAAGCCTCCGAGCACGCCGCCACTCGAAAGCGCTCTTGAGAGCCAACTTTGATCTGTACCCGCTACTGACATGTCGCCACAATAACATCTGTAGTTACTACAGATGCAAGTCGTTCTAGGGCGCAGATCGATCACGAGTTCGAGACTTCTCGCCCCTTAGGAGGGGCGAAACGCTGGCGCTATCCCACCCTTTCCCACCCTTTGGGCCTGCGGCCTGAAGCGAGATCCAAATTGGCCTCTGCCCGGCCAATTGTGTCTCCCCCTTCTTGAAGAAGAATCCGTCTTGTGACGGCTTCTTGGCGAGAGCCTTCCTAGAGTCCCCAGATGGGGACTCGTCAGGCCCTCGTGACACATGTGCCACGGTGCTTGGGGTGAAGCATCGGTGCAACGTCACATGTGTCGGTTGTGCTATAGCTCGGCGTTTCAACCTGGAGTATATTTCTGCGGATGAGATCGACTTGGGTGAGAGCAAGCAGGATGTATACGGGCAAAAATGCTCCGTTACATGTATACCATTCGAAGCACACGAAGTGTGTCCTCAAGGCATATCCTGCTTGTCCTTCAAGTGCCAGGAGGGCTTAACGAATGCCGCCAAAGGGTCATCGAAAGTCACGCGCCGAGGTTCGATCCGAGCGGATCGACGTCTATGTCACGCCAACTGAGTTGGCGGCCATAAACGAAGCGGCGGAGACTTGCGATCAGACCCGTGCGGCCTTCGTGCGTGCATGTGCGCTCGGGGCCCGTCCCCAAGCGAAACCTGCACGCGTCACAGCGGATGCCATTCGCCAGCTGACCTCGATTGGGAACAATCTCAATCAGCTCGCAAAGCAGGCCAACGCCGGCTTCGTGGTATCCGCTCCCGCGGTACACGCAACCCTGGACGCTGTCCTGTCCGCTGTGCGCCGGCTCGGCTGAGCTTTCTTGTGATCGGAGAAGCTCAGACCGGAACCGGCTTTGGCGGCCTTGCCCGATATCTCGCCACGGGGCAGCGTGGCGATCGACCTGAGCGGGTCGAATGGGCAGAGGCGCGCAATCTGCCGACAACCGATCCGGACACCTATCCTGCGATGATGCGTGCCACGGCGCGGATGTCGCGACGGGTTCAAGATCCCGTCTTTCATTTTTCTGTCAGTTGGCCAGTCGACGAGCAGCTCGAGCCGGACGCCATGGCGGGCGTTGCAGATCGAACGCTCTCAGATCTCGGTTTGTCGGAGCATCAGTCGGTGATCGTTTGTCACAATGACACCGAACACCCGCATCTCCATGTTCTGGTCAATCGGGTGCATCCGGAAACCGGTAAGGCCTGGCCGAAGTGGCGCTACAAGACCCGCCTTGAACGCTCTCTCAAAACCCAAGAGAGGGAGTTAGGCTTACAGCAGGTGCCTGGACGGCTCTCCCGTGTGTTGAGCTTTGGGGAGCGTTTGAAGAAGCGGGCTGAAGGCGGGTTTGACGTCAACGCGCTTGTCGCCTGGGGCAAAGATAAGATCGGTGAGTTGCGCCAGTTCATTCGGCCGCACTTCGATGAGGCATCCTCATGGAATGATCTTGAAGATCGGGTTTCCGAGCGCGGGCTCGGTATCCATGGCAAGGGCCAAGGATTGATCTTCAGCGATGGGAAGGGCTTCGCCAAGCTCTCCCAAGTCGGCGGCAAGAAGCATCGTCTAGCGATGCTCGAAGCGCGCTTCGGGGACTGGAAGAGCCATGAGGCGCAGCGGAAGAAATCCGGTGGCTTCGATCGTCAAGACGCTCTTGACCGGGACGAATTGAGTGAGATCGAGCGACGGCTGCGCCGTCAGCGTGAACGCGATCGTGATGATGATGGTCGGGTCCGGTAGTTAGCGAGTATGTGCGCGTCACTCAAGAACAAGGGTCTGCAATCAACCTGCCTCTAGTGAATTGGCAGCCGCCACGATTGAGACAATGTAAAAAAATTCGAAAACCGCTTGCTTCTACAGCCGCTATAGGAAGTAAGGCTTTTCGTAGTTCAATCTGAACGAATCCATTTTGCTCACCAAATTGGGTGTTGGATAACTGAGTAGAGGCGAAATCATAGCGGCATCGACCAATATACTCTTGCCGATCGGCCTGACGCTAAAACTTGCAGCCTCACTTCTCGTGGCCTGCGCGTTTTTGTTGGCGCACATAGCTGATGCCCAGCTATGTGACGACAAGTTCGCTATCGCTTGCGTGATTGGCCAAGAGGCGAACAGCGCCGAGCAGCGGGACGAAGGTCGGGGAGAACACGAAGACCGTGGGAAAAATTGCGGCCCCTGTCACGCGTTCAAAACGCGACAAGTATCATACGAGGCAGGTTTGGCACCGAGTGGCGCGCCCTCAGCTAGACCGCAGCCAGTCGACAGTTTGCGATCTCGACCGATCGGCAGTCTCTATCGTCCCCCTCGAGCCTGATCCTTAGCAGAACATCGGTCCGCACTTGCGGGCACGCTTTAGCTGGATCCGCTTGAGGAGCATACAACATGTCATTTTTTCTAAAGGGCGCTACCGCAGCCCTGGCGCTCGCCGCATTGACCGAAGGCGCGCTGGCCTCACCTTGCGATGGACGGATTGGCGGTTCGCCACAAATTTCGCCGGGAAGGCCCCTAACACTTTTCACCGTACTTTCAGAAGTTCGCCACGCCTCGCCTGCTGTTCGCGCGGCCGGATTGGAGGCCCGCGCCCTCGGTGCAGAGGCGGACCAAGCCGGGCGGCGGCTCAACCCGACCCTATCGCTCGAACTGGAGAATTTTGCGGGCAGCAACGCGTTGTCGGGTTTTGATCAAACTGAATCAACATTCGCATTAGAACAAACGCTCCGTCTTGGAGGGAAGCGAGCGCTCGAGGAACGAGCTGCGCGGGCTCGCCAGGCGCTCGCCAGCGCGGAATGCGCGGTTATCCTGAGGGAGACTGAACTAGAGGCCGCGATCGTCTTTGCTGAGTTGGTGGCAGCCGTCCAATTACGAAACCTTGCAGAAGAAAGTGCGGATCTAGCGGATGAACTGGTGAGCATTGTGGCGCGCCGAGTCGATGCGGGCGCTGCGGCACCACCGGAGCTCTCGCGGGCGCGGGCGGACGCGACCGCTTTGCGCGCGTCTGTCGAAACGGCGCAGGCAGGTATTGATCGCCGCAGATACGCGCTTGCTCTCCTGTGGGGCAGTGCCGAGCCCACATTCTCAGCACCGATGGGAGTGAGCTTTAATTCCACCATCGCGGAAGTCGAAGCAGACGTGACACACCCTGCGCTAAATGCAGCAGATGCAGCCGTTCGTGTCCGACAGGCCGAAACCAGCTTTGCCCGAAGCGCCATCATCCCAGACATAAGCGTATCGGCAGGAATCCGGCGGTTTGAAGAGACCGGCGATGAGGCTTTCGTCGCGGGTGTTAGCCTGCCGCTCCCAATCTTCGATCGCGGGCGGGATGCTGCGCGAGCGTCGGCGATCCGGAGCGATGCCGCCACACTCAATCGAGCAGTTACCGAACAACGCTTGTTAGCCCAGCAACGGGCTGCAGCTGCGGCTCAACGCACGGCACAAAGCCGATTGCAAATCCTAAAACACGATACGCTGCCCGCGGCGACGGAGGCCTACGAGGCGGCCTCGCGTGGCTATCAGATTGGTCGTTTCGATCTCACCGCCACCCTAAATGCCCGCGCGGCCCTGTTGAGCGCCCAACTCGCTGTGATTGATGCAGAGTTTGCCTTGCAGAGCGCAGAGCTGCGTCTGCGAGCTCTGATTGGGGCAGCCCCCTTTGATGGAGATATCCGATGATTGGTAAACCGCATCTATTCGCGGTCATCGCCGCTACTTTGGCCATTACCGCTTGTGGCAATGGTGGGGACCGAGACTCGGATCGTTCCTCCGCAACGGAAGTGGATCACGATGATGGCGAACAATCTGCCCAAGTTGAGTTAAGCCCGGAGGTGGCGTCAGAGGCTGGCATTGTGACCGCGCGCGCGACACGTACTCCCCTGAGACAGTTTCTCTCTCTCCCGGCCGAGTTGAGGTTTGATGCAGATCGCGTCGCCGCAGTCTCACCGCAAGTGAGCGGGCGGATCATCCAAATTACAGCGACCGAAGGCGATCTCGTCTCTCCCAATGAATCGCTGGCAATCCTCTCCAGTCGTGAACTCGCCGACCTGAAGGCTGAGTTTCTGACAGCCGCCACTTCCGAAAACCTTGCCCAGCAAGCCCTGGCACGTGAGGAAACGCTTTTTGCAGAGCGAATTACACCCGAGGCTGACCTGCAGGCTGCCCGCGCTGCGCTCATCGCGGCCAGCGCCGCACGCGAAGGCGTTGAGAACAAGCTCATTGCTGTGGGCGTTCCTCGCAGTGAGCTCGCATCTCTCGGCGATGCGCCCGACCTAACACTCGCCCAGGCCCGCCTTCGGGCTCCCATCGGCGGTGTGGTTGCGCGCCGAACAGCAATCCTTGGCGCAGCAGTATCGGCAGAAGACGCAAGCGCCCCAGCTCTCTTCACCATTGTTGATGACAGCGTCCTATGGGCTGACATAGCGGTCTACACGCAGGACGCAGCAATCGTTGAAGCCGGCATGGCCGTCGTCCTTCGGTCAGAAACGGGGGCTCAGTTAGCAGAAGGTGTGATTTCGACCGTTTTGCCGACGATAGACGAAACCTCGCGCATGGCGACCGCCCGCATGGTTGTGGACAATTCTGACCGGCGGATGCGCCCCGGTCAGTTCGCAACGGCTGAGATTGCAACCGGGGCCGACGAGAGCCGCCTCCAAGTGCCATCGGCGGCCATCGTTGAAGTTGCGGGTCGAACGAGTCTGTTCGTTCCAACTGATGACGGATTTGCGCCGCGGACCGTGGAGCCGGGAACTGAATCCGGCAACCAGACCGTGATCCTGTCTGGCCTCGATGAAGGAGAGTTCTACGTGTCAGAGGGTGCATTCACGCTCAAAGCACATCTCGAAAGAGACTCCTTCGGTGATGATGACGACTAGGAAGTTAGAGATATGCAAAACTTAATGCACCGCCTTGCCGGCGGCCGGCTGCTAGCCGCCATCGCGGCCCTAACCCTCACCGTAGGGGGGCTGTTTGCCTTTCGTGCGCTTCCAGTTGATGCGTTTCCCGATCCTTCACCCTCGCTGGTTCAGGTGTTCACCGAAACCGAAGGGCTCTCTCCAGAAGAAGTCGAACGCTATGTAACCTTCCCAGTCGAAACCGCGATGTCCGGTCTTCCAGATGTCGAGGAAATCCGATCGGTCTCAAATTTCGGTCTCTCCATTGTAAACATCTATTTCGAGGATGGCACGGATGTGTACTTCGCACGCCAGGTCGTAGGCGAGCGATTACCAGAGGCCAGCGAAGCCATCCCAGATGGTTTCGGGACGCCCCAGCTCGGGCCCATTTCGAGCGGACTAGGCATCATCATGTACTTTCGCGTCGTCGATGAGACTGGCGCCTATGATCTGACCGAACTCCGCGAAATCACCGACTGGATGATTAAGTACCCTCTTCAATCCGTCGAAGGCGTGACCGAAGTGCTAGCGCTTGGCGGTTTCGAAAAGCAATACCAAGTTCGTCTCAATCCCGATCTTCTGATCGCCTATGATTTAGAGGTGGCAGATGTAATCGGTGCTCTAGAAAGCGCAAATCGCACGACCGGTGCGCAATTCATCGAAGTAGGCGCGGAACAATACACCGTGCGTGGTGTCGGCTTGGCACGATCGGTTTCCGACCTCGCAGAAACGCCGGTTAGCACGGTCAACGGTCGTTCGATCAGAGTGAGCGATCTTGGAGAGGTCGTTATTGGCGGTGGTACGCGCCAAGGGCTCGCGACTGCCAACGGCAATGGCGAGACGGTCGCCGGCCTCGTTCTTAAACTCTATGGTACGAACACGTCTGATGTGATTGAGCGCACACACGCGCGCTTCGATGAGATCAATGCATCCCTGCCAGAAGGCGTACGCGCCGTTCCATATTACGATCAGGGTACACTGGTTAGACGGGCGGCCTCGACCGTCACGACCGCGCTCTGGCAAGGTGCTCTACTGGTCGCAGTTGTCGTGTTTATCTTCCTCGGTGGCTGGCGACCTAGCCTAGTGGTGGTCTTGTCAATTCCATTCTCGGTTGGCTTCGCCTTCATCTCGATGAGCGTGTTGGGCATTAGCGCAAATTTAATGTCTTTGGGAGGTGTCGCCATCGCCATCGGTATGATGGTTGATGGCGCTATCGTCATTGCCGAAAATGTCGACCGAGGTTTCCGGGAACGGCGGAATGGCGAGGACGCTCGCGATGTGGTCGCCAAATCGACCGCGGAAGTTATCGCTCCGCTAATCGCAGCCGTCGCAGTCGTGATTATTGTGTTTCTGCCTCTATTTTCGCTGGAAGGTGTTGAGGGTAAGACTTTCCGGCCGCTTGCTGCGTCTGCCGCCCTTGCCATGACAGGATCGCTCCTCTACGCCGCGCTAGTCGCGCCCGCCATGGCCTTTGGCTTAATCAAGCCACCCAAACACAATACGTCTGGCGAGGGCGCAATCGCCGGCGTGGTCAAGTCTGTCGCAAGCGTGTTCGTCCGCGCACGCCTTGCTGCGGTTGCGTTAGCGCTTGGACTTTTGGTCATCGGAGGGTTGGCGGGCTCAAGATTGGGCTCGGAGTTCACACCCGCTCTCGAAGAAGGTGATATCTTACTTCGGGTCTCTATGGCTCCATCAATATCGCTCACCGAGGGGCGCGAGACATCAACACGACTTGAACGTCGATTGCTGGCGGCGTTCCCTGAGATTGACTCCATTGTTAGTCGAATTGGCCGAGGCGAGGTCGGGGCTCACGCTGACCCGGTAAACAGTATTGAGGCCTTTGTCGCTTTGAAGCCAAGGTCAGAGTGGCGACCCGGCCTCACACCGACCGACCTGCGTGCAGAAATATCCGAAGATCTGGAGTCCTTTCCGGGAATCAGAGTGAACATCGGGCAACCGATCGCGATGTCGGTTGATGAACTTCTAACCGGCACGAAAGCTCAGCTCGCGGTAAAAATTTTCGGTCCTGACATGGATGTGCTGTTGGAAGGTTCGCAGGAACTACAATCAATTCTTCAACGTGTCAGCGGGGCGAGTGATGTGCAGGCTGATCAGATCACCGGCGCGCCACAGTTAGTCGTCTCGGTCGATCGCGCGGCCTTAGGCCGATATGGTCTTTCAGTGGAGGAAGCCCTTGATACGCTGAGCGCGTCCGTCGGCGGGGCGGAAGCCGGCGTCCTCTTTGAAGGGGTTCGCCAGTTTCCAGTGGTCGTCAGATTTGACGAAAACCGGCGTGACAATGCGCAGGCGATTGGCCGACTTATCCTAGAAAGCGAGAGTGGTGCTCGGGTGCCGCTTTCAAGTGTCGCCTCGATAAGAACTGTTGTCGGTCCTCGTCAGATAACGCGCGAAAATGGGGAGCGTTTCATAACGGTGCAGCTCAATGTTCGCGGGCGCGATATCGGCTCCTTTGTTGCCGATGCGCAAGCGGCGACCTCCAGTCAGCTAGACCTTCCGCCTGGTTATCGTGTCGAATGGGGTGGCCAGTTTGAACTGCAACAACAGGCCAATGCCCGCTTCGCCGTGGTGATACCGATTACGTTGGGAATAGTTCTTCTCATCCTGTTACTCGCATTTGGGAGGCTCAAGTCAGCGATATTGATCCTGCTGAACATTCCTCTCGCGTTGACCGGTGGCGCCCTCGCTTTGTGGCTAACAGGATTACCAGTCTCGGTGCCAGCCACGGTCGGGTTTATTGCGCTTTTCGGTATCGCCCTTGGTAACGGAATGGTGCTCGTCAGCTTTATGGACGACTTCGCGCGGCAAGGCCGCGACCACAATGCGCTCGCTATTGAAGCGGCAGGACTGAGAGCAAGGCCGGTGCTGATGACAGCGCTCACGACAGCGCTTGGTTTGGCGCCATTGCTATTTGCGACTGGAGTAGGTGCTGAAGTGCAGCGCCCGCTAGCGACCGTTGTGATGGGCGGACTCGTTTCGTCAACCGTCCTTACCTTGCTCGTACTGCCAGCGCTACATCGGTGGTTCGCACCAAAACCGGGCGGGCATGTTTCGGTATTGGAGACAGAGCACGCTCGTGACTGATGACAAGGCACTGTACTCCGCGGCTGTGCATCGAACGTCAATACGACGTTCGATTTCGAGGACCGGCACTACAGGCTCTGCGGATCGTAGCAAGGTATCAACGCTACGATCCGCGGGCTCGGCCCGGGGTTCGATGGAGTCAGTTGAAACGTTCAAGCCAACGGTATCGCCGCTCGCCATTATGTCGTTCGACAATCCTTGAACGGTGTATCAAATGAATGGAATTCGCTGGGTTTTGCGCTTGGGTTTTGTGCCTTTTGTTCTCTTGGGTGGCAACGCACTGGCTCTAACCCTTGTATCTATGGGGGCCCACCATGTCTGGCTCGCGGCCCTGATCGTCGGCGTGATCTTCGTCTCGTTTTTGGTCGAAAGACTCATCCCCTACAATCCAGATTGGAACCTCTCTCACCAAGACCGCTGGCGAGACCGACTACACTTTGTGGTCAATGAGGGCGCGAACTTCTTATCGATCTTGGGTTTGCCGTTTCTGGCCGCCCTGCTGCCGAATTTTGGGGTCTGGCCAAGTCACTGGCCGCTTTGGGGGCAGTTGTTGTTGGCGATAGGCATCGTTGATTTCGGGATTACGATGGCTCATTTCGCGAGTCATCGGATTAATTGGCTTTGGCGATTTCATGCGGTTCATCACAGCGTTAAACGCATGTATGGATTTAACGGTCTAATGAAACATCCGCTTCATCAATTGATAGAAGGCGTGTGTGGGGTGCTTCCTATAATTTTACTAGGTGTGCAGCAAGACGTAGCCTGGTTGCTAGTGGTCGCCATCGCGCTTCAGCTCCTGTTGCAGCACTCAAATGCGGACGTGCGTGTCGGACCGTTCAAGTACGTTCTTGCGCTGGCTCCGGCGCACCGTTTCCATCATCTCAATTCCGCCCGTGAAGGTGATGTCAACTTCGGCCTATTCACTATGGTATGGGACTGGTTGCTCGGCACAGCGTCCTTTGATCCCAACCGCACTTTCACATCGGACGATCTCGGCATTGAAGGCGAGCCAGACTACCCTACCGATTATTGGAGTCAGCTTATTCGACCATTTAAGTCGATGCGCTAGATACTAATTCGCGTTAGCGGAGCGATGCCTTTGCTTAAGCTCACGCCGAACATCGATTTCATCGTTCGAGCCAGATGAGCAGAATCTGAAAACCCTGCTGCATAAGCTGCACTAGTTAGGTCGCTTCCCGAAAGTATGACGCTCAACGCCCGTTGTAACCGAGACCAAAGCACCCACTGTCGAAATGGTAGTTTCATCTCGGCCCGGAACAACGCGGAAAATCGCGACGACGAGAGATTGATTTGCCTTGCGGCATCACGAGCTGAATAACCTGGTGCTAGCTCCTCCATTTCGTCGAGCTCCCGCAGGAGTTCTGCGATGCGCAAATCTTTGGGTTTTGCGGTGGCGGATCTGATATGCGAGATCCAGCTATCGACATTAGCGCACGCTAATGCATCGGCACCGTGGCTTTCTGCCAGGTGCTGGTATCGAAGGGGGTCGACGAATAGCACGTCCGTCACATGCGATGACGAGGTGACCTGGTGCGGTTCCATTGAGGAAATTATCGTCACCCTACCCTTGGAGGCGCTCTTCGTTCCAGCACTCTTGACCCGATCGTCTTTGGCCGAAAACATGATCTGCACGGCGTAGTGCTTATGGAAGGTCGCGTGTCCCGTCTGTCCCCGGAACAGGGCCCACCCTGGCTCGAGAACTACGCGTCCGGACCATGCCGGATCAGGTCTATCTTTTAGAGCCAACCCATTCCTCCAAGCATGGCAAATTTACAAACCAATTCGTTTCATATGCCAACGTAGGGTTTTCGCTAGTGCGAGCCTATCGCATTTTTGATGCTGTGCCCGATGTCGCAAGCGCACGAGTGTTTTGTCTCCCCTTCTGGTCGGGGCGACGATCTCTAGCGCAATTTTGCGGACCGGCTGGGACGTCTGTTTGTGGCATAAACGGGTGTCTCAAGCTGTGCGCGTTGCGATGGCGCTCCACGGTTCTTGGCGTCCCTCATCCGTTCGTCGTCCAAGAAACGCAAATCTAGGTGCGTGGGGTTTGCTCCGCTAAGCCCCGGCTAACGCCGCCTACGGTTACAGGGCAGCAAAGCTCCCTCCCATCGACCTTTGGTGATCCGCGATTGGAACACGACGGACGTGTTTCAGCCCAAAAACCAAAGGAGACACAACCATGACAAACTTCGCTCAACCCGCTCTTCGCGCCTTCGCTGTTCGCGATGGCGATGAAGCCACCGGCCGGAAATCATTCTGGCGTGAGATCGGGGCAGCCTGGACCACTAAGGGTGGCCACATTCGCCTCAAGCTGGACGCATTGCCACCGGACGGCGTCGTGATGCTCTTGGATGACGCAAGAAGCGCCGAGAAGCCATCTCGCAAATCAAACAAGAAGGCCGCGTCATGAGCGCGGCCCTCTCATATGCGGACAAGCGGACCGCATTCGAAATCGCGACCAGCGCGCTTTTGCGCTGGTACGGTGACGAACTCGTCAATGGAGCAACCGATGACCAACTTCATGCGTTTCTTGAAAAGGTTCTTGGCATCGCAGGCGGTTCCTGTGGACCTGGTCGGATGTCCGTATCCTATCGAGGGTCTGGCTTGCGCATCTGGGCTGATTGGGACCATCCAAATGAAGTTCGAGACAAGCCCATTTTCTCGGGCTCTCAAACCATCTCGATGGCGCGAGAAGTGTACGGAATCCCTGACCCGAGCGCCCAACAGCTTGCTTTGATTTAGCGCTGTGAGCCGATTAGAAGCTCTAATCGGCTCATAATTAGTTTGTTTTGTGAGCCGATTAAGTGGTACAATCGGCTCATGAAGTACAATTGGCAGCAAAAAGATTGGCCTGAATTCCGCTTTGAAGTCGCGGAAATACAGGGGCTTTTATACGAATTCGCCGAGAAAGCGGGGCGTGTAAGTGGTGCCCTTAGCGGTCTGCCAGACAGCATGCAAATCGAAACCATCATCGAGCTGATGGTGGCCGAGGCTGTGAAGACCTCCGAAATCGAAGGTGAGTTCATCAGCAGAGAGGACGTTCGCTCTTCTCTGATGAAGCATCTCGGTGTTGGTCCCGAACCCGAAGAAGTCAGTGATGAGCGCGCCAAAGGCGTGGCGCAGCTGATGCTTCGTGTTCGCAACGAGTATGCCGCCCCTCTCACCGATCAAATGCTCTTTGATTGGCACCAGCTTCTCTTAGGCGGCGTTGCCGACCCTGAAAAGCTGAGCGTTGGGCAATGGCGATCCAGCGATGAGCCCATGCAAGTCGTGTCTGGTGCCTACGGCAAATGGAAGGTTCATTATGAAGCGCCACCATCAGATCGCGTCCCTGACGAGATGGCGGGCTACATAAATTGGTTCAATGACAGTGCGCCAGATGGGTCAGCGGCCATGCAGCCGGCACCGGTTCGCTCCGCGATAGCGCACGTCTACTTCGAAAGCGTCCACCCGTTCGAAGACGGTAATGGTCGTGTCGGACGGGCACTTTCTGAGAAGGTGTTGTCCCAAGGGCTCGGGCGCCCGGTTGTGCTCAGCTTGTCTGAGGCAATCGAGCGAAAGCGTAATGATTATTACGATGCGTTGAAGCGCGCGCAGCGCTCCAATGATGTCACCGAATGGGTGCATTACTTCGTCAGCACCATTGTGGAAGCCCAAGACAGGGCGGATGAGCAAGTGAGCTTCATCCTCGCAAAGGCGCGGTTCTTCGATCGCCATGGTGACGCGTTATCAGAGCGTCAAAACAAGGTCGTTGTGAAGATGCTGGAAGCTGGGCCTGACGGGTTCCAGGGCGGCATGAATGCGCGCAAATACATGTCCATGGCCAAGGTGTCGAAAGCGACGGCCACAAGGGATCTGCAGCATCTTGCCGAGATAGGTGCGCTGCTACCTGTCGGTGCCGGTCGAAGTGCCCGGTACGAGATCAATCTAGCTAATGAACAGCTAGCCTGACCTAAGAAGCCTAACGGTCAGCATAGCGTCGCTCTTGCTCGGTCAACCCCGCTTCGGGGGTATGACGATCGCTGCGAGGCGGTGCTGGTTGGATGCGTGTCGGCTCCGAGGGAATGCCGGGTGTCTCACCAAGGGAATGGTGATTAGAACGGAGGCATCTTGAATAAGAGGCCATCGTTACCGCTGTCATTTAGCCGCAAGATGATCTCCTCGTCGGTGAACGCTACTTTATTATCGTCATCATCACGAGGGAGGTCGGAATCGATTACGCTGAAAATGTATTGAACTTTGCCATCCTTGATGAACTCTCGAATAAGCGAAAGAACTGCCATCTTCTTTCTATTATCAAGACCTTCGAGTAGGCCATCATGGTACACGCAATGGAAAAATGGTTCGTTCTCTAGCACCTTCAGAACGGCCAAATCGAACAGCGCACAAATAAGTTGGCTGTAGGTCTTTCCGTCGGCTTGACTTGTATCGTTGCCAAGACGGTCAGTCGTCTTGATGCCGAAATCGAAATTTCCTTCTCCGTTTTGACGAATGACAAACTCGCCGTTGATGCCCAACACGCGGCGAACATAGCGATTAAACAAAACAACTACTTGATTTTTCCGAGAATTTTCTTGGCGTAGACTGACTTCCATCCTCTGAACCAAGGCATCACGCTGTCGCTTGAGTTCCCTTCGCTCTGCTTCTATCTCCGAAAGTTCGTCAAGACGCTTGAGCTGCCCTTCCAAAATAGCGAGTTCCGCCCGTTGCTTCGCCAGTTGCTTTTGAAGCGCTTTGTACTTTTTGAAGGAATCTGCAGTCTTAATTATGGAGTAATACTCTTGTCGTCGCTCATTTAGCTCGTCTTGCTTGGCCTCTGTGTTGCTACGAAGCTCAATAAGTTCACGCTTACGTTTCTTAAGCGCAGCATCGCGGTCCCGGGTCAGCTTTTTGTTAAACTCGACCAGTTCCTCGTAGTCACGAGTAAGCCCGTTTGGCAGATGCACTTCGGCTTCAGAAAAAATTTCTTGCACCCTATTTAGGTCAAATCGTAGCCCGGTCGAAAGTGAGTGATCGATTTGCTCGATGTCGGTGGTAATTGCATAGAGGTTGCGGCCGACTTCTTGGATATCTCGTTCTACCGCATCGACTAGCTCGCGATTGATACGGCGCTCTTCTCCTTTGAAGTCAAAATCATCCAATTGAGTTTCGACTTCAGATAACTCGTCCCGTTTGATTTCGATCTGAGTTGAGAGCGCGTTCCGATCGCTGTGCTCGTCGAGGATCTCGGCCTTCTTTCGTTTCCACTTTTGGTCTGCATCGTCGAGATCTTGGTCGATTTCATACTTGAGTTGCGCGGCTTCGTGGTCGAGTTCGAAGATGCGAGCCAAATATGGCTTCCAATCTCTGTGTTTTCCTTGAACAAATTTTTGGATCTGGAAGACGTCCAAATAATCATTTTGCGTCCGCAGAAAGTAGGAAACTCCGGTTCGATACCCCCAGGGAGCAACGATTTGGAGATTTAGATAAGAGTCGAGGAGCTTGATGGCAGCTTCGAGGCTTACGTCGTCATGGTCCCATTCGTCATCGGCGAGGTCGGTAAAGTCTTCCCCTCGTTCAATATGGCGCTTTATGGATATGCGGGTATTGGATTCCACCGATCGCTTGATTGTCACGAAGCCCCCATCGTGGAGAGCGAGCTCAACGAAGAAGACGAATTCAACAAAGCGGTCGCGACGCTTTTCCAGTATGTGCGACGTGCTGGTTATTGATTTGAGTAGGCAGAACTCAAGTAGATGAATGAGGGTTGTTTTCCCCAGATTGTGGGAGTCTTTACCTTTTTCTTTTGGATTTTGAACGTCTGCTAGAACCAAATTCAATACGTTTGCAGCATCGGCACAATTGAAATCTATCGGTTCAAAAACAGTCGGTTTGTTCGAATAGAGGCGACTAAATTGCATCGGCATCGCCTCCATGATCCGCGTACTCGAACGAATCCGTTTTGAGGTGATAATCTAAGCGACCAACCAAGTACAAAAAGCTGAGCGCTGGTATTAGCACGATGTCATTATCGTCTTTGACGCGCCGTTTGATGAGTTTCCGAACAGCTTCGAACGAGAGAACGCGTCGCCGCTTAAGCTCGGAAAGTATGATACTCGAGACCCAAAGTACGGAGCGATCAAGGTCGAGGTGTTTGGTTGGACTAAGCATGCTGACCGATATCGCAGTCATGATACATATAGTGAAGGAAAACTCGCACGAACCGCTTTCTGGTGCGCAGTGCGTCATTGGCGTTCGTGACCAAGTCATGAATGTAAGTCAGGACCTTGTCGAATGAATCGAATTGGTCACGAAACACTAGAATTTTCTGCTTAAGATCGTCCGCTGCGTCGTGGTAGATCGACTTGACCTCGGCGTTTCTCGGATCCTGGAGAAACGTTTGAATGTCAGCGAAATGGGGTAGCGATGATTCTCGCATATAGGTTGCGTAATCGGCGCTGACGCCGTTGATCTTATTCTTCTCTGCTTGCTTTAGATACGTGAAGTTTCGAGCACTATCGAATTGATCGCCTCCGTTCTCAACGGCATCGCGGAATGACGACACAAGGTCATTGAGATCGGTTGGGTCCACGCGAAATGGTCGACTAGTTTCCGGAAATCCGAGATTTGACCAAATGGTCGGGTTGGATTGCAGGTGGCGATTCAGCTCCTCGATTCCAAAAATTCCAACGCTCTTGACGCCAGCAGCAATTATTCGATCGATGACAAGTTGGGTCGAATTCGCAGGTTTCTTCCGGTTGGTGAAAAGGAGGTAGTGATCGAGCTCGCCGTTTTCGACGAGGGTTTCGATCTTGGGAATCTCTTTGTCGACGACCTTCTTAAAGTCGCTGTCGCTGACCGACGCTGCGGGATTGGAGGTCCATTTCGCTTGAATTATGAAGTGGCCTGACGCTGGCTCCGTGGCGCTTGGCCATTCGTTAGCCTTTCCGGTGAACTTTCCGTCTCGTCCACCATCAGGGCCGGCAGAAAATGAAATTGTTCCAAGGCCGAGCAGCTGCGTACATATGCTGTTCGAGAGTTCCTCAAACTCGGCATCATTCAGGTCTTCATAGCGGTATGGTCGGATCAGCATGCTACCATTGGGTGTAATTTCTTGTTGATCCATTTAAACGAAATTTGGGATTTTTCGCAACTCCCTTATCAAATTGAATCTATTTCGGAATTGGAACTGGCGATCGACGGTTAAGTGTCGCGTTTCGAGCTATCTCCAAAATCGGTACCGTATATGTGCAACCGCTATCTGGGTCCCGACTTGCGGTACGCGATTTGGGGTGCACACGTAGCCCTGTGCGAGGCTCTTGGATTAACTGAATTTTGCCGCAAAGTTTCACATAAACTTACACACAGCAAGTTCGCGAAAAAAATAATCAAATAAAATCAAGTATTTGTAACCAAAAAATTATAAACAAAATACATTCAAAATCCGTTTTCTTCGGAAGTGCCCGTTCGAGTCGGGCCAGGGGCACCACTTTTTCACTGCTTCCGTTGCGCTCGAACCCGTGCCCGGGCCCACCCTTGTGTGTCAGGGTTCGTGCTCACATGAAGCGCGCTCAAGGCTGGGGTGTTCGCGACCAGTCGATCTGCCAGCACCATTTTTATCTCACGGCAATTCGCTGCGCTCACGCCTCCGATGGGGCAGGCTGACCGCCCGGCGCGCGGTCGCGCTTGCGGCCCTGTTGGGCCGGGGTGGGTCCATCAGCCCGCACCATTCTTCATTTGTTTCCGCTCTGCGCAAATCCGTGTCCGGCCCGGAGCCGGAGGTGCTGGCCTCAATTTGCGACCAAAAATCCGCCTAGAAATGGCGGGCCGGATCCTGTCGTCCGCCCAGAACGCGGATAATCAGCACATCGCCTGTATCGAGGCGCGTGTAATAGATGGATGGCGGGTGTGCTCGTAACGCCGCAGACCGGGGGCGATATGGGTGTAGTCATTGCCCCATCCGGGGTTGTCCGCCAGCAGATCAAAACGCGCAAAAAGCTCGTCGATATAGGTGCTGGCAGTGGCCAACCCGAAATTCAGGATGGAATATTCGTAGATCGCATCAATGTCGGCATCGGCCTTTGCCGAAAGCCTATAGGCGGCCATCGGCTTTCAACCGGTCTTCAACGCGCTTCTTGATGTCGGCAGCGCTGGCATTGCTCATTCCGCTTTCCAGCCCTTCGGCAATCAAGCCGCGGAGCTGTTCTTCGCCCGCATGGCGTTCCTGATCGCGGCGGATCAGATCGCGCATATATTCGCTGTCATTGACATAGAGACCGGATTCGATGCGCGCCTTGATCCAGCTTTCCATCGCATCGGGGATGGTGATCGTTTTTCGCATCATGGTCATGGGGCATCTCCTTCCCTCAAAATACCATATGCCGAAAGTATGATGCAAATCATATGATGGTCGTATCGTTACGCCGAAAGACGACTAGCGTATCGTGGGGCCGGTTCCGCGAAGCCAGTCTGGTTCACGACACACATTGCGGCGATGACGACGTGACCGCATCGTCATCAAGCCCTTGAAATCGGCTCTCGTCAGTCGCTTCGCCCGGTGCTAGCCTCGCGGCTCGAGCCTGGACGGAGGCCTGATCTTGTTGTCGCCTGGAAACGCGTTGTTGTTTGCCCGCCTGGCCTTGGCGGTGATGTTCCTGTGGTTCGGGGTGATGAATTTCACCGCTGTCGGCACGGGTATTACCGGCAGCTGGATCGAGGGCCATGCCTTCCTGTCCGGCCTGGCAGGCCAGGCGAGTTCGGCGGCCAAGACGCTGGGGCTTTACCAGATCATCGCCGGCGTCCTGGTCGGCGCGCCGATCCCGTCCGGCAGCTTCCGCCGCATCGGCTTCGCCATGACCGGGCTGTACGCCTTCATTGCGCTGACGGTCATGCTCACCAATCCGGTCTGGATCGAGGCCGCCGGCGGTTTCCCGGCCATCGGTTCCGGCCAGGGCATCCTGAAATACGTCGCCATTCTCGGCCTGTCCCTGTGGGGCGGGAGTTTTGCCAATACCCGCATGTTTGCCCAACGTCACACCGACATGCGGATGTGGAGCCAGCCAGTGATGTGGCTCGGTCTTGTCCTGGTGCTCGGCTGGATCGGCGGCATGAAATTCACCGCCGTCGAGGCCGCCGGGATCGAGCCGCTGGTGCAGACCAGTCCGGCCTTTGCCTGGCTTTTGGGTCTGATGCCGCTGCAGACCGTGTCCAACCTGATCGGCATGATCGAACTGATCACCGTGGTCGCCCTGATCGGCTATTGGTTCAACAACACGCTCTTTCGCATGGGCCTGTATCTGGCGATCACGACCTTCATCCTTACGCTGAGCTTCCTGCTGACCTTCCCGGCAAGTTGGGCGAATGATCTGGGCGGTTTCCCGGCGCTGGCCGCGACGGGGCATTTCCTCCTGAAGGACTTGCCTCTGCTGGCCGTTTGCCTGGCGCTTCTATCGGAAACCGGGCGAGACGGCACGATGCGCCGACGCTAGACTGGAGACGGCACCCGCCCGTCGGTCATTCGCTTGACGCGGCAAATCCCGGTAATCTTCTGAAACATGCGATCACACTTGCCGCGTGAGCGCCTGCCCTTGCTTGACCGGGCAGGGACGACCCATATCGTCACGCGCAACAATAATACGGGAGGTCGATCGAATGGGCATGCTGGGCGCGATTGCGCGTGAGTTCAACTATGTGACGAGCATGCTGTCGGTGCTGCGCAAGGTGGCCAAGGTCGGATCCGGATCCGGCCTGCGCGTGCCGGACCATATCGAAGCGACCGTCGACCGTTTTCCGGATCGTCCGATGGCGATCCTCGACGACGGTGAAATCAGCTATCGCCAGTTTGACGCCCTTGCCAACCGGGTCGCCCGCTGGGCGCTGGCCCGCGGTCTGAAACCGGGCGATGCGGTGTCGCTGTTCATGACCAATCGCTGGGAGTACATCGCGGTCTGGTTCGGCCTGTCCAAGGTTGGCGTGGTGACCGCGCTGATCAACAGCCAGCTGACCGGCGCTTCGCTGGCGCATTGCCTGACCATCGGCGAGGGCAAGCATGCCATTGTCGAGTCGAGCCTGGCCGATGCCTACAGCGCAGCGAAGGCGTGCGGGATCGACGATGTCACGGCCTGGTCGTTTGACGGCGCGATGGACGGCGCGGAGGGTCTCGATGCCGCCCTGGATGCCGAGGACGACACGCGTCTGGATCCATCGGTCCGTGCCGATGTGAAGCCGGAAGCACCGGTGCTGAAAATGTTCACCAGCGGCACGACCGGCCTGCCCAAGGCGGCGCTGATGACGCATGTGCGGGCGCTCTACTATCTCAACATCTTCGCCATCATCGCCAAGGCCAAGCCGGACGACCGGATGATGATGGTGCTGCCGCTTTATCATGCGACCGGCGGGCTGTGCGGCGTCGGCTGTGCCCTGTCCTTCGGCGGCGCGCTGATCATCCGGCCGCGGTTTTCCGCCTCGGCCTTCTGGCCCGATGTGCAGCGCTTTCGCGCCACGCTCTTCATGTATGTTGGCGAGTTGTGCCGTTTTCTCGTCAATTCGCCGGAAGTGCCCGAGGAGCACGGCCATACGCTTCGCTGTGCCATCGGTAACGGCATGCGCCGCGATGTCTGGGACGCCTTCCAGGCCCGTTTCGCGCTCAAGGACATTGTCGAATTCTATGGCTCGACCGAGGGCAATGTCGGCCTGGTGAATGCCTATAACCAGCCCGGAGCCGTCGGCCGTGTGCCGAATTATCTCAAGCACCGGTTCAATATCGACCTGGTCAAGTTCGACCTCGATGCGGAAATGCCGCTGCGTGACACCAATGGTCGCTGCATTCCCTGTGAACCCGGCGAGGTCGGCGAGGCCATCGGCCGGATTGATCCGGATGATGCCCGCTTCCGTTTCGATGGTTATGGCTCGAAGGAAGACACCGAGAAGAAGGTGCTGCGCGACGTCTATGAGGAAGGCGATGCCTGGTTCCGGACCGGTGATCTCATGTCCCGCGACGCGCTCGGCTATTATTATTTCATCGACCGGGTCGGGGACACTTTCCGCTGGAAGTCCGAGAATGTTGCCACCGGCGAGGTCGCCGAGGCCTTCGCCTTTGACGGCATCGAACAGGCCAATGTGTTCGGGGTCGAAGTGACAGGCCATTCCGGACGGGCCGGCATGGCGGCGCTGGTGACCGAGCCGGGCAAGCTCGACCTCGACGCCCTGCACGCCCATGTCCACGCAGCGCTGCCCAGCTATGCGCGCCCGCTCTTCCTGCGCCTGCAGCAGCAGACCGACACCACAGGCACATTCAAATTCCGCAAGGTCGATCTCGTCAAGGAAGGCTTCGACCCGTCCCGGGTCGCTGACCCGGTCCTGCTCGACCATCCCGGTGAAGGGCGTTATGTGCCTATGACCAAGGAGCTTTTTGCGGCCATTGAGTCCGGGGAATTGCGGGTATGAGTATCGCCGATCCGACCGCCGATGATGTCCTCGACTTCTGGTTCGAGACCGCCGGGCCGAAGCGCTGGTACGCCGCGACGCCGGCTTTTGATGCCCGGGTGCGGCGCCGGTTTGCCGCTTCGGTTGAACGCAATGCGCAGATCTGGTGGGAGCGCGGCCATCCCTGGGAGGATACGGCGCTGGGCACCTTTGCCCTGATCATCCAGTTCGACCAGCTCACCCGCAATATCTGGCGCGGTTCGGGCCACGCCTTTGCCCATGACGAGATCGCCCGCCATCTGGCTGGCCAGATGATCGAGCAGGGCTATGACTGGGTGATCCCCGATGAGCGCCGGGCCTTCGTCTACATGCCCTACATGCATTCGGAAAATCTCGACGACCAGGATCTCTGCGTCGAACTGGCGACGGAGCGCCTGTCGGGAACCGGCACGCGCGATCACGCGATCAAGCATCGCGAGGTGATCCGGCAATTTGGCCGTTTCCCCTATCGCAATGAGGCGCTGGGGCGGATCTCGACCGCGGCCGAGACCGCCTATCTCGACGGCGGCGGTTATGCGCCCGGCCGCAAGCGCTCCTGAGGCCGACCCGGACAGAACGACTCGGCAATTTCGACCGCAGGGCAGGGCGCGCCGGTCTGTGGAAAACTCAACCCGTTGAATAATTGAGATAAAATTCGGCGCGAGGCTGGCCTGCCGCTTGCTCTTGAAGAGGGCAAGACATCCATCCGGCAGGAGCCCCCGAATGACCGTGCATGTGCAAATCACCGCCCAAGACATCCACCAGATCGCCTGGACCATGGTCGATCTGCACGGCGCGCAGGCGATCGGCTATGCCGACGAGGCGGTGACGGATCTTGATGGTCAGGGCCTGCCGGAAAGCGCCGATGCCTGGCGCGCCCTGCGCTCGGTGATGGAAGATGCGCTGGCCGGTCGTCTCGATCGTGAAGCCGGTGTGACGCTTCACTGACACCCGCGTTTGCGGCGGTTGATCGAATTGTCGCGTTTGCCGTTGCCCGCACCCGTGCTAACCGGATGTCATGGATGCGCCCGCTTGGCCTGAGGCCCTCACCAAATTCGGTCTGCAAGACCCGCTCGAACCAGCCCGGGCGGCGCCGCGCATGCGCGAGGCATTGCGCAATGCGGCGCCGCACATGGATGTGCGCGCGCCTGATCTGGCGGAGGTGCGGGATCTGGCGGTGCCGGGCGGTACAGGTGAGATCGCGGCCCGGCTCTACCGTCCCAACGGAGCCGACGCGCCGGGTCCATGCACGTTTTTCACCCATGGCGGCGGCTATGTGATCGGCGATCTGGAGACCCATGACAGCCTGTGCCGGCGGTTGGCGGCGAAGTCCGGCATGCGGGTGCTGGCCATCGACTATCGCTTGGCGCCGGAACATCCCTGGCCTGCCGGGGTCGAGGATGCGCTGGCGGCCTTTGACTGGCTGGTCGGTCCGGGGGCTGCCGAGGTTGGCGCCTTGCCGGACCGGATCGCGGTCGCCGGCGACTCGGCCGGTGGCGGGCTGGCCGCCATCCTGGCCCAGACGCGGCGCAAGCAGATCTGTTTCCAGCTGCTCATCTATCCGCTCCTGCAGCTGGTTGAGCGCCGCAAGCCCAAGCCGAAATGGCTGGAAGGGCATCTCCTCTCCAGCTTTACCCTGGACCAGGTCGTGCGGGCTTATCTGACCGATCCGGCGCAGGCCGTCGAATTGAGCGTTTCGCCCCTGCTCAACCCCGACCTGGCCGGTCTGCCGCCGGCCCATATCATCGCCGCCGAACTCGACCCGCTGCTGGATGAAGGGCAAGCGTATCGCGACCTGTTGTTGGCGGCGGGAAATACGGTCAGCTATGCCCTCGGCAAGGCGCTTCCGCATGGCTATTTCAATCTCACGGCTGTCCTGCCCGGTGCCAAGGCGATCGTGGACGAGACCGCCCTCATTCTTGGCGACGGGCTGCGGCGCTGAGTTTGCAATTCACCGCGCGCGGGCTTAGCTCCGCTGCATGAGCTTTCCCCCTGCCTATCGCCCCGACCCCGTCTTCGCCCGCCTTGGCGACGATTTCTCCGATCCGGTGGACCCGGCCAACTTCCCGGCCGCCGAATTGCGTTTCTGGAATGATCGTTGGGACGCGGCGATCGGACTGGACGGGCTCGACCGGTCGGCCCGCGAGGCGCATTTCCAGCGTTTCGACGCCTTGCCTGACAACCAGTCCCGGCCGCGCGCCATGCGCTATCATGGTCACCAGTTTCGCACCTATAATCCCGATCTCGGCGATGGTCGCGGCTTCCTGTTTGCGCAATTGCGCGATGATCAGGGACGGCTGCTCGATCTTGCGACCAAGGGCTCCGGACAGACACCCTGGTCGCGTGGCGGCGATGGACGGCTGACCCTCAAGGGCGCGGTCCGCGAAGTGCTGGCGGCAGAAATGCTCGAGGCCCAGGGTGTGTACACGTCCAAGGCGTTTTGCGTGTTCGAGACCGGCGAGCAATTGGCGCGCAATGACGAACCTTCGCCGACCCGCTCCGCTGTCCTGACCCGGCTCGGCCACTCCCATTTGCGTTTCGGGACCTTCCAGCGTCATGCCTTTGAAGGCGCGACGGACCGGATCGACACGCTGGTGGGTCATGCCATCGAGCATTATTTCCCGCAGCTCGCCGCGGCACCCGATGCACCGGCAGCCCTGCTGGCCGCCGTCGTGGAGCAAAGTGCCCGGCTGGCGGCGAGCTGGATGGCGGCCGGTTTTGTGCACGGTGTGCTCAATACCGATAATCTCAACCTGACCGGCGAGAGTTTTGACTACGGCCCGTGGCGCTTCCTGCCGCATTACGAGCCGGGCTTTACCGCCGCCTATTTCGACCATCAGGGTCTGTATTGTTTCGCCCGCCAGCCCGAGGCGGTGTTCTGGGCGCTGCAGCAATTGGCCACGGCCCTCGGCGTGACCGGCGACAGGTCGACGCTGGAAGCGGCGCTCAACACATTCCCGGAACTTTACCGCACGGCGCTGCTCGACGCCTTCCTCGCCCGTTTCGGTCTCGCGTCGGCGGGTGAGGCCGCGGATGAGGTCTTGGTGCGCAGCTTCCTGGCCTTCATGGAGGCCAGCAAACTGCCCTGGGAGGCGCCCTTCCATGACTGGTTCTGCGGTGAGGCGTCGGCGGCGCGGGCGATGGCCGGGCCACGGGCGTCGTCCTACGCGGGCGAGGCCTTTGACGCTTGGCGGGCGGCGCTGTCGGCGCATGCGCCGGTACGGTCCGAACGCCTTGATCATGACCTGTTCGGGCGGGCTGAACCGGTCAGCCTGGTCATCGACAAGGTTGAGGCCTGTTGGGACCGGATCGCTGACGGAGACGACTGGTCCGGTTTCAATGATCTGATCGCCGATATTCGCGATGCCGGAAAGGGCTTTGATCTTGGCCGCGACCGTCTAGGATTTCGCCCATGACACTTGACCTTGTCCGTTCGGACCTGCTCGACCGACCCGGTATTGTGCATGCGTTTACCACCCGCACTGGCGGCGTGAGTGAGGGACCCTATGCCTCGCTTAACCTGACCCGCTCGCGCGGTGACGAGGCGGCGCACGTGTCCGAGAACCGGGACCGGGTGCGCGCGGAACTCGGGCTGGATGCGCTGGTCTTTGCGACCCAGGTGCACGGCCGCGCGGTGATCCGGGTCGACGGGCCGCCCAAGGGCGACCAGCCAGCCGGCGAGGGCGATGCGCTGATGACCGACCGGCCCGGCCTGGGGCTGGCCTGCCAGACCGCCGACTGCACCCCCATCCTGCTGTTCGACCCGGACAAGCGGGCCATTGCCGCCATCCATTCCGGCTGGCGCGGCACGGTGCAGAATATCGTCGCGGCGACGGTCGAGGCGATGGGCGAGGCTTACGGCACCCGACCGGGGCAATTGCTGGCCGCCATCGGGCCGTCGATCTCGGCGGTCAATTATCGTGTCGGCCCGGAAGTCGTGGCGCAATTCGAGGCCGCATTCGAGGTCACGGGCGGTATTGTGTCGCCGAAGGACCCGGAAGGCGGGGCCCATCTGGATGTTGGCGAGGCCTGTCGGCGGCAGCTGATCCTGGCCGGCCTGCCGGAAACCGCGGTCTGGCGCTCACGCGCCTGCACCTATGCCGAGGCGGGGCGTCTCTTCTCTGCCCGCCGCTCGCACCATCAGGGCCAGAGCGGCCTGTTTGGCGGCCAGGCCGGCATCATTGCCCTGACAGCTGACGACTGACGACTGGCGGCTGTTGACGGGCCAGGGTTGGCCGGTCGTCTGCCCTTGGCTTTCGCGCAGGCTGGCCTACACTCCATACCGAAGCATCGAAACGGAGCCGACCCATGCCGCAATCCCTTGGCTATGCTGCCCAGTCATCAGACGCCGACCTGGCCCCGATCAGCTTTGATCGACGCGAGCCCGGCCCGGACGAGGTGCTGATCGAGATCACCCATTGCGGGGTCTGCCATTCCGATCTCCACCAGGCGCGTAATGACTGGAAAAACACGATGTATCCCTGTGTTCCCGGTCACGAGATTGTCGGCACGGTGGCCGCGGTCGGCGGTGCGGTGAGCAAGGTCAAGCCGGGTGATACGGTCGGTGTCGGCTGTCTGGTCGACAGTTGCGGCGAATGTGGCCACTGCCATGAGGGGCTGGAGCAGTATTGCGATACCGGCGCGACGGGCACCTATAATGGACGCCTGCCTGATGGCAGCCATACCTATGGCGGTTATTCGCAGCGGGTGACGGTCAAGGAGGGGTTCGTCCTGCGCATTCCCGATGCGCTCGACCGGGCCGGCGCGGCGCCGCTCCTGTGTGCCGGCATCACCACCTATTCACCCTTGCGCCACTGGAAGGTCGGCCCGGGCCAGCGCGTTGGCGTGGTCGGACTTGGCGGTCTCGGACACATGGCGGTCAAGCTGGCCAAGGCGATGGGCGCTGAAGTCGTGCTCTTCACCACCTCACCGGGCAAGGTCGAGGACGCCAAGCGGCTCGGCGCCTCGAAAGTGGTGATCTCCAGTGATCGGGGCCAGATGAAGGCCGAGCGTTTCACGCTCGATTTCATTCTCGATACGGTTGCCGCCTCGCATGACCTCAATCCCTATCTCGATTGTTTGAAGGTCAATGGCGCGCTGGTCCTGGTCGGCGTGCCGGAGGAAGCCCATCCATCCCCGTCGGTCGGGCGATTGCTGGCCAAGCGCCGTTCGATCGCCGGCTCGGCAATCGGCGGCATCGCCGAGACCCAGGAAATGCTCGATTTCTGCGCCGAGCACGGCATCCATTCGGATATCGAGATGATCGCCATGTCCGAGATCAACATCGCCTATGAGCGCATGCTCAAGAGCGATGTGAAATACCGCTTCGTCATCGACATGGCGACGCTGGGCTAGGCAAGGCAATCCAGTCTGATCTCGCGGACCCGTCGGGTCCGCCAGCGCGACCGCGCGTCGGGCCTGATGGCCCGCCCGTCGGAGGCGTCCGCTAAGCGGACAGCCGCGAGACAGAAAAGTGGTGACCCCGGCGCGATTCGAACGCACGACCTACGGATTAGGAATCCGTTGCTCTATCCTGCTGAGCTACGGGGCCGACCTGGACGCCTAACTGGAATAGTTGAATTCCCGACGCAAGCGCGAAATTCCGTCCGTCGACGGCTTGCGGACATTGCGCGGTCCCCCCTGTCGGAAACCCATTCTTAACCAGTGGCCCAATTAAGCCTTTGTTTACAACGTCTGTTAGGGGGGGCGAAATGCAAGAGGGCGATATTGGTCGCATGTAAATGGGCTGGGAGGGTCCTCATGCGCCAGTATTTGAAATCCGGAGCTGCAGCGATTGCGCTCATGTCCCTGACCGGGGCCATGATGCCTGCACACGCGCAGGAGTCCGGTGATGACGCGAATGGCGACGGGCTGAATTTCCTTCATCCATATCGTGGCGACATCAACCCCTTCTACGGTGATATCAACCCCTTCCAGGGCGACATCAATCCGTTCCGCGGCGACATTAATCCCTTCTATGGAGACATCTCTCCCTTCTGGGGCGACATCAATCCCTTCTGGGGGGATATCAATCCCTTCTACAGCGACGATAGCAATGCCTTCTGGGGCGATGACAGTCCCTATGGTAGCGACATCAGCCCCTTCTGGGAGGAGATCGGCCCGATCTGGGGTGATCTTAACTCCGAGTGGAATGAGGCCGCCGCCGGGGGCGGTGACTTTGTCACGATCGCAGAGGGAATGAATGCGGTCATTGATCGGGCTGAAAGCGTGTTCGGGGCCGCCATTCAAGAGCAAACCGGCCAGAATATGGATGAGGCCTTCCTCGGTGACCTGATGGCGCGCTTCGGTATCGATCCTGACGATCCGGACAGCCTGGCTTCGGTCAGCGTCGGCCAGCGCTCGGAATTCTTCCTGACCTTCTATGACAGCCTGATGGGTTTCACCGGTGTCGACCATGTCGATCACTGGATGCCGGCCATCAATTGGTCGCCGGCCATGGCGGCCAGTTATGAATGGGGTTGGGCGCCGCTGGTCGGGGTGCTCGACTTCAGCGTCAATTCTGTCGATTACCGCAGCTTCCGCGGCCAGCGCGGCGAGCGTGACTATCTCGGTGTCAATCACGGCAATGCCGTTGCCAGCCTGATCGGTGCGCCGGTCGATGGTGCCGGTGTCATGGGTGTTGCGCCGCATGCCGCGATGCATTTCTACAACCCGTTCGATGAGTCGCACACGGCCAGCTGGGCTGATGTTGCCGCCGGGGTTGAGTCTCTGGCCAAAGGCCGCACATCTGTCATCAACATGTCGCTGGGCGTGCGGGGTTGGACCCTGCATCAGAACTGGGCCGACGTCTTCCGCCAGAATCGGGTGGAGCGCTATGCCGACGGTGTCACTTTCGTGATCGCTGCCGGGAATGGCGGTCGTGCGCAGACGGTTGATCTGGACTGGACCGGCGTTTCGGTGCTCGACAATCTGATATTGGTTGGATCGGTTGATCCGATGGGCAATATCTCGTCCTTCTCCAATACGCCGGGCGAAGCCTGCCTGCTGACAAATGGTGTTTGCGAGACCGGCTCCCGCCTGATGGACCGTTTCCTGGTTGCCCCGGGTGAACTCATCCTCGTCGATGACGGGGAAGGCGGGGTGACCCGCGTGTCGGGCACCTCCTTTGCGGCACCGCTGGTGTCCGGAGCGGCGGCCCTGGTCAAGGGCTGGTGGTTCTGGCTCGATGGCAGCGAAGTGGCCGATGTCCTGCTGTTGTCGGCCCGCGATCTCGGCGAGCCCGGTGTGGACGCCGTCTACGGTCACGGCATGCTGGATGTCGCCGGTGCCATGTCACCACTTGATTCCGACAATCTGTATGGGCTGGATCGCCGCAATAATCCGGTTGAAGCTGCGGAACTGATCATCACCGGCGGCCGCCTCTCGCTGCGCTATTCGAACAGACGATATGTCACGGTGTTCGAGGATATCGGTGACAGCTTCCGGGATTTCTCGATCGCGGTGGACGATTTGATCGTTGGCAGCTCGCTGGCGGATTCGGTCGCCAATGCCTATGCCGAACAATATATCTATGAGCGCACCAGCGCGTCGCTGAACGGGACCCGCTTCTCGGATATCAACAGCGCGTCGCGGGTCCTGTCCCAGCGCGGCAATCTGACGGTGACGGCCACGGCCTCCACCCTGGATCCGTCCAATGTCGGCTATGCCCGTGATCTTGGCTTCCATGCCGGGGTCGAGCTGACCGATACGGAAAGCGGCCGGTCGATGAAATTCGGGGTCGGTGAGGGCGCCCTGGCGCTGTCCAGCCAGACCGGTTTCAATCTCTTCTCGGACCATCGTCCGGAAAGCGGTGGGGTGAACCCGGTCCTCGGCTTTGCCTCCGGCGGTGCCTATGCGGCGAGCACGTTCGATATGGACGGCGAGCTGCAAGTCTCCTTCGGTGTCACCACGACCCATGAGCAAGCCCTCTATGTGATGCCGGGTACTGGCGAGGAGCGCGCCCTGTTTGACAGTGTTGCGCCTTACCAGGCCTTCGCCGCCAATATCGATCTCAGCTATCCGCTGAGCGATCTTGTCACGGTCAATGGCTCGCTGACCCAGCTGCACGAGGCGACCGGCCTGCTCGGTGCCCAGGGCGGCAGCATGCTGGCCCTTGAGGGCGGTGCGGACACGACCGGCCTGACCTTTGGTCTCGACGCTCAGCCGTCCGCGCGGATATCCCTGAGTGCTTCGATGACCATGGCCCAGACGCGGACCACGGCCTTTGATGGCGGCCTGCTCGACATTGCCGAGCGTATCGCCAGCACCGCGGCCCAGGTCTCGGTCGGCTATCAGGCCCTGTTCTCGAATAATGACGGTGTCCGCTTCAGCATGGTTCAGCCGCTCCATATCGAAAGCGGAGCCCTGGGCTATACCGGCATGGCTGTCACCGATCGCGAGACCGGTGAGCTGGGTGTGCAGAGCGATACCTGGGAGCTGGGCGGCCGACGCCCGGTCTATGCCGAGGTCATCTACGCAACGCAGCTGGGGTCGTCGGACCGTCGTCTGAGCGTCTTCAGTCGCCAGCAATTGTCCGGCGATGCGCAGGCCTCGGAATTCTCCGCCGCGACCAGCGGTGTACGCTTCGAAATGCGCTTCTGATCCACACGGCAGCGCGTTGAAAGAGGGCCGTCGGCGAAAGTTGGCGGCCCTTTTATTTGTCCTGCCGGGCGCGCCGACGATCGCCATTAGGCATTCCTTTAACGGGGACTGGTAGAGTCCGGCATCAAAGTCGTCCAAAGCGATGCGTTCGGAGAGAGTTTGTGCGTTTGCCTGCAAGTCCACTGGCGATAGTTGCGGTCGTCCTGAGCCTGGTTCTGGCTCTGGTGCCATCCGCTGTGCGCGCACAAGACGCTGAACGATTGCAGACGGTCTCAGAAGCGGTCGACGCGGCGCGTTCCGTCATGATGGCCGATCCGACGGCCGCCCTTTCCCTGGCCGAGCGTGCGGAAGTATTGGCTGATCGGCTCACAAACAGTGAGCGTGATGAAGCGTTGGCAACGGCCGAATGGCTACAGTCCGAAGCGTTGACCCGCATGGGGCGCGCCGAGGATGCACACCCGCACGCCCTTGAGGCGCTAGGCCGGTTGGGCGAGGCTCCGGCCGAGACAAAGCTGCTGGCTGACATCTTCACCTCGCTCGGGCGGATCGAGAAAGTGCTTGGCGAACATGGTGAAGCGCTGGAGCACTATCAGAGCGCATACGAGATTTATCGCGATCTGGGGGAAAGTCGCAGCGAGGCGATCGGGCTCCAGTCGATGGCCTCCATCTATTCCGACGCCCGGCAATATGAGCGCGCCGTTGAGTATTTCAGGAATGCGCTCGACCGCTATCAGGACCCGGCGCTTGACCTTGCGGCCCACAATAATCTGGCAAACGCCCTGACCCAGCTCGGGCGCTATGATGAGGCGGCTGCCTCCTATGCGCAGGCGAGGACGCTCGCAAACGCCATGGACAGTGCAATCCTTGAAGCACGCGTGCTCAACAACCTGGCCAATTTGCAGCTCGAGCTGGCGGATTATGACGGGGCAGACGCGTCGATTGATGCGGCGTTCAGCATGGTCGCCGATGACGGCACGTTTGAATGGGTCCGGTTCTTCTGGGGTGTTCGCGCCCAGATCGCCTATGGCCGCGGTGACCCTCAAGGCGCTGTCAGATTCCTTGGCGTCGCTTTCCGCGATGTCGAGATCGCGACGACATCGCAGAACTTCATGGAATTGCACGGGAGTGCAGCAGAGATTTATGCCGCCCACGGCGACTGGGGCTTGGCCTACGACCATTTGCAGGCGTTCAAACGCCTGACCGACGAGCGGGCGGCTTTCGCAAGCTCGGCCAATAGCGCTTTGGTGGGGGCCCAATTCGACTTCACCGAGCAGGAGCTCGAGATCCAGCAATTGCGGGCGGAAGGTCTTGAGCAGGCGCTCGAACTGGCCCGGGCGCGCCAGGCCCGCAACATGATGATAGCCTCGGGCATCGGTGTGCTCTGTCTCTTCATTGCCGGCATTGTGTTTGCGAGAAGTCGCGTCGCGCGTGCGAAGGCGCGGGCATTGTCAGACAGCCTCTACACCGACGCCAGCACGGGGCTGCCCACCCATGCGGCCATGCTGCGCGACCTGACGGAGGTCACGGCCAAGACGGCCAAGACGGGCAAGGTGCCGGTTGTCATCGCGGTCCAGATCAAGCGCCGCAAGCATTTGTCCGGCGCGCTCGGTTACCGCGTCTATTCGCGTTTCGAGCAGGCCGTTGCGGACCGCCTGGCCGGTGGCAATTATCCGGTGACGGTCTACCGGCTCCTGCCGGGATTGTTCGGATTGCTGCAGCCCTCCGCGGACACACGCGAGGCCTGTGCCGTGGCCCGGGATGTGACAGGCTTGTTCGAAACCGCCGTCCAGGTCGACGATCTCAATATCGATGTCGGCATCATTTGCGGCCTGGCGCAGGGCGATGATGCAGAGACCGCCATTCGCCAGGCTCATCTGGCGATTGATCAGGCGCGCAGCCTCAATCAGTCGCATGCCGAATTTGATCCGGACCTGTACGGCAATCCCGCGGCGAACCTGTCATTGATGAGCGAAATGATGCGGGCCACGGAAAAGGGCGAGATGGCGCTCTACTACCAGCCCAAGCTCAATGTGCGGACCGGCCGGTTCGAGTCCGTGGAAGCGCTCAGCCGCTGGTTTCATCCCGAGCGCGGTTTCATCCCGCCCGATCAATTCATCCCGCAGGCCGAGGAAACCGGCCATATCCGGCCCTTCACCGAATGGGTTCTCCGCCAGAGCGTTGAGGACCAGAAGCGCTTGTTGGCCGATGGCAAGCCGATGAGCATAGCCATCAACATTTCCGGCGCGCTGGTGGGCGATGCCGATTTTGCGCGCAAGGCCCGGGCGATGATTGTCGGGGCGCGTGGTCCGATCACGCTCGAGATCACCGAAACTGCGGTGATGACCAATCCGGACAAGGCGATCGAGCACCTCAAGGCGTGGCGCGATGCCGGCGCGCGCATCTCGATTGACGATTATGGGACCGGCCAGTCCTCACTGGCCTATCTGCAGATGATTCCCAGCGACGAGCTGAAGCTCGATCGGCAATTCGTCTCCAATCTGAACGCGAATGCGCGCGGTCGCATGCTGATCAAGTCAACCATCGATCTGGCCCACAATCTGGGTCTGGAAGTCGTGGCCGAAGGCGTCGAGACGGAGACGGACCTTGCCGCGCTCAAACTGCTCGGCAGTGACTGGATCCAGGGCTATTACCTGTCCAAGCCGGTACCGATCGCCGAACTCGAAACCTTTCTTGCAGCTCCGGACCAGGAAGTTCTGCGCGCACGCTCGCTTTGACGGCAGGCCCGTGTGACCCACCCGGTGGCGGTCCTGGGCTGGTAGCTTTCGAACAGTCTTGTCACCCAAGAGGCGTTCCAAACATGTCGATCTGCCCCGCTTTCATGGCCCGAAGCGTTCTGGAACATATAGGGTCGCCTATCGGGCGAGGCGTGCTGTAGCGACTGAACAACAGGTCCGCGCGTGGCTCGACACCTATGACCCGAACATTCGGCAAGAGGGCATGCATGACGGGCAGGGGCCGATCAAAAGATGGGCAATTGGGCGCGAGGTTGATCTGAATTCCCACTGCCGTAGCCAACTGGCCTCAAGTTCGGGACGGGCGCTGTTTGTTGTGGAACCAGTCAAAGAATATTCGCCACGCCCAATAATATGACAGCAGGCGTCTGATCCATTTTGATTACCTTGTTTAGGGAGTTAGGTGTAATTATGGCCAATCATCGTAACGGGGCCGGTATTCTCTGCCAGATTCGGCTTTGTGCGTATGAGAAATCACCAAGCGCAGTAGCTACGGAGATCGCGCCCAAATGGCCGAGCGATACGTGCAATGGGCAGCGCCCCCCAAGATCGCGGCTCGCCTCGTCGTCACAACGTCCTAGACTTTGTGAGCGCCGGTTCAGCGTCCCTCAGGCCAAACCCGACCTTCCGGCCAAACCCGACCCTCTGGCCAAACCCGACCCTCTGGCCAAACCCGACCTTCCGGCCACATGTAGACCGAAACGATCGTTGTCTTAAGTTGCATCGTTTCCCGTCTCATCGGCCAGTTCCTTGGGCAATCGCATCATCATTGCGAAAAAATGTTAAGCTATCATTGATCCGGCATATCAGCGGCGAGTCAAGGATTTTAGAGCGTATGGAATCGTGTCGAGCATCATGTCGAGAGGGTCCTCGCCTGGATAAAGCGCTTGAAGGCTGCTGGCGATATCGGAGAGGGCCGCATGGTTTTCCTCGTTATACGATTCACCAATGCCATTCATATTGCGGTACCTTTCCAGCACCTCGCGATTCTTGTTTCGTATTTCGTCGGAGCCCGGTTTCTCCGGGGAAGGTTCAGAAGTCATATTGAGTGCCAGTTCAACGAGTCTGAACGTCGCCGCGTAGAGGGGCGCCCGATATTTTTCGAAACTGTCGCTTGTTGCCATAAGGAAAGCAAGTGATTGAGCAACTGTATCTGCACGGCTGTCTTTACTGTTTGCGCGGATACCCTCGACAGTCATTCCTTTGATTTTTTCAAGTGACGATGTAATTTCGTGCTCCTCGAGAGGGATTTCGTCCAATACATCGCCGAGTTTTTTAAGTACATCAGGAGAGGTTGAGCCACTTTCTTTATACATTGAGGCCTGCACATAGGCAGACACCCGATAGTACAGATAATTGTTAATTGCGAGCGCCTGTATCGTCCTCAACTCGTCCATCTGAGGCTCATCCACATCGAACGCCGCCAAGTCCATCGCGGCCGCAGGGCGAGTCGATTCGGCTGCATCGCGAAGATGTTCAATCCGCTCCACTAACTTGTAGTCGAGTTTATGAGCGAGTTTGCCTGTTCTCTTGTCATCCTGCGCAATCGCCCAAAGCGTGAGGCCGCGGCTCATTGGCGCACGGAGATGTATCCACTCATTCTCGCCGGCCTCAATATTGCTGTCGTTGGCAAGAAGATTGTTGGCGTAATCAAAATGTTCGAATGCCAGGTCGAGTTTATCCATCGAGTAGAAGCATTGACCCATACGAAAGCTAACGATTGTGTGATCATCGCGCGATGACAATTTTCTGTATATAGAAAGGGCATTCTGAATATAATTATTTGCAGAAGCATTCCCTTCAAAGCGACGAATCATATCTCCAGATTTGTATTCATTGTACGCAATTTCCATTCTAAAATTGTACATCAAATAATTGTATACATCATTTTCGAGCTTGGATTTATAATGATTTAGTATAGAGATGCATGAATTAAACGCCTCAGTAGAACTGGATAGTTTAGAAATCAAGGTGCGATAACTTGATCTATCAGGTCGTTCGGACCGCTTTGATCCACGTTGCTTGACGCCAGTATCGTATGCATCCTTTAGTTCCAATGCGGAGGTCGGTTCAGAGCCGTCCGCTGTGGATCTTTCCAGATTTCGTATTCGTGCACTGGTCTGTCTCACGATCTCCTCTAATCGCCTTGGTTCGAAGTTGTTGTCGAATGGAGGTACGTTAATCCTAGTGTTTGTCATTTCCAAACCGGCAATAATATTCTCGAGAGTTTTTGACGCGGAATCAAGTTGGACTTTGGAGTCCGGAATCTGATCTCGGAAATGTTGTTCTACCTCCCCTTTCTCGCTAGCGCGAGAGTCAATTTTGTAGTTAATTTTATGTTCTATTTCACTCCATGCATCTTCCATGGCAGATCGAATTTGAAACTCGATAGGGTACCGCCGCTCCGGGACGGAGGAGTCTCGTGAAAGGTATGTGCACCAGATGACTATATGTACAGACGTATAACCGCTACCACTATCTTTTGGATTGCTCCTGTATTCAAAGTGTTGTTTATGTTCTTCAGTTCTAATGATGTCATCTATTTGATTTATCATCTTTTCCTTATCAATGATTGAGTAATAATTTATTACTTCTTCAATTTCATCAAATCGAAATATCTGATCAATGTCGTATTCTGTAAATAGACGAAATAATCTTGACAAAGATTCTGGAATTTCACTTCGCAATAGGGTAACAATTCTTATCCCAATTATGTCTCGTGAATTCGTTGGCGCGTAGTATTCCTCTATCGCATTTTCTTTGCCACTCAAGTCTTTATTATTCTTTCTCAAAGCCTTATTGTATAGAGATTCAACCGTCTTTACGCGTGCACTAATACGGTAGGTTCGGTGATCGAATGCGAACCGGACCAGGCTGAGAATGTTTTGCGTCACCTCCTCGGCGCCTGCGACACAACGTAGGGCTTCGAGTAGGATTGCCTGGCATGCATCGCAGTTTTGTTTGCTTGTGCAATCTGGACATTTTGTATTCATGGAGCTGAATCTCTCAGTTTGAGGACTGTCGGGCAATCTCGTTGAAGGGCAGGTCCCGAATGGATCCGAGGCTCGGGGTCACATATTTTGTGATGCTGATCGCAGCGTGCAGATAGCCGAGGTCGACGAGTTGGCGCTGGCGCTTTCGCGGGATGGATCCTAGGCGCGTCCCGGTGTTGCTCGCTCTTTCAATAGTCTTGTGGTCGAGGTCGACGTCGATGAAGTCTGCCTTGTAGGCCTTCATGTTGCGGATGCCCCAGTAAGCGCCCCGTCGTCCAAAAACGCGTTGGTGCGGGTCGATTTCATGCGCCGCGTCTTGATCGGCGGCGTGCATGATCTTGAAAGACTCGATCATCTGGCGCTTGCGAATTTCGATAAATCCGCTGTTCATCAGCGCGACGGCCCGCATTGTATGGCCGAGCATCAATGTGCGGGGCTTCGGATCCGGGTCGGCAGGCCAGCCTGCATCGCTTACCAGGATGGTCCCGAATTTCTTCCACGACGTTTCGATGCCGAGATTGTCGTGTACGCCACCGTCGGTGAGATACACTTTTTTCCGGAATTGTTTCAATCCCAGGTCACTGCCGGACTCTGGTGAAAAACGCCGATGGTCCATGCGCATAATCATCGGTGACAGGAATGGTGGATACGCCGACGAAGCCATCACTGCAAAACTGAGACGGGTTTTGGGTTCGGGAACGTCGCCAACGCGCCAATCGCGCATTCGCGGTTTCATGAATCTCCACACCGCGCCGGATTGAACATTTGTAGCGTTGAATACAAATCGTGGTTCTTGCGGCAGGTCTTGTAGCGACGCGCCTTTAAGCAAAATTCGATCCAGAGCAAAGCGGTAGGGGTTGAAAATATATCTCAAACTAAACCTCATCGCCAACGAACCCGGGAGGTCAACTGTCGTGCGAGTGAAGCGCAGAATCGGCTTCGCAACCAGTTCGTGGAAGTTTGATGCAACCTGTGTTTTTGGATCGAATTGAAGATCCTTCCACACCAGCCCCAATCGAGCTGCAGTGATGGCCCCGCCGGATACGCTGGTTATACGATCCAAGTTTGGCAGCATGCCGGCCTCGTTGAGGAACCAGATCGCGCCTAGATGAAACAGGGCCGCGCGGTAGCCGCCGCCGGACAGGCAAAGGGCAATGCCGTCTTGCGGTTCCGGATATCGCGTGTCGGTCCCGATCAGCTCGTATGGCAGGCTGTTGTGGAACCGGTCACGAATATCCGTCGACATATGGTCGCTCCCTTAAGGCTACGGTGGGTTCGCCGGGCCTCAGATCGCTCGACTCTGGGTTTAAGCTGATTGCCGTGAATGCTAGAATATGCGATCCCCTCTCGCGCTGCCGACGGTAGAGTAATCTTAAGTTGTTGTCCATTAGCGACTTTCAATCCGTCAAGATAAAAAGAATTGAGACGAGCAGGCGCTGGAGTCTGGCACTGGGCGTGCCTTTCAGCGGTCGAGCGCTGGCGCGTTTCTTCGTTGCTGCAAGTCTAAGTCAAGGCGACGTCGAGCGTCGACCAGGACCGTGCTGGGCCCGTCTTTCTCGAGACGCTCCACGCGACCGAAGTGGCCGACGAAGAAGCTGCAGCACTGGCCGACCTGGATGTGGCACGATCCGTCACGTTCGTTCAGGTTAGGAGGGGCGTCCCAAGGGCGGCGCTGGTCATCAGGCTCGATCTGAATGTGGGAGAGCTGCGAGCGAGGCTGGACAGCTGTGCCCGTTATTGGCTTAGCGGGTGTTGGTTTTGAGGCAAGGGCAAGGCCGTCGGCACCGCGAGGTAGACGTTGCGGGTCGCAAGACCGCCGCCGCCCGGGTGATAGCGATGGGGAACAATGCGGTCACCGGGGGCCGATTGCTGGCAAGTCGTCGCCAACTGCCACTGCAACCGCAGGAATTATCTTGCAACGAACAGCCGCCAAGCTATCGGTCTCAACGCCTCGAGTGATCGATCATGCGACGATGATCAATCACTCGAAAACGCTCAATGCGGACTGAGTTGGCCCGGATACATTTTTTTGCGAGTGCCAATCGGACGGCGCCGACAAATGTGCTCCGTTCGCGAGTTCGTGCCTGCCAGGCGGTCGAGCGCCCTAGCGGACGCGGTCGCGCAGCGTGTTGAGCTGGTGCGCGACTTCTTGCGTCGCTTGCGTCATCTGGTCGACGGCTTCCTTGCCGCGGGCGACCGACTGGCCGGAACCGCGCACGCCGTCGAGGATTTCCTTGACCTCATTGTCGAGCGCCGAGATGCGCGAGGCGATGTCTTCGGTCGCCTTGGCGGTCTGGCCGGCCAGGGCTTTCACTTCGCCGGCCACAACGGCGAAGCCGCGGCCGGCATCGCCGGCACGGGCCGCTTCGATGGTGGCGTTGAGGGCCAGGAGATTGGTCTGGCTGGCAATCGCCTCGATCGTCGAGAGGATGGCATTGATGCGTTGCGAGGCATCGGTCAGGGCTTCGACGCGGCGCTCGAGCACCTGGCTGGATTCCTCCACCTGGTTCATTGCGTCGCGGGCAACCTGGGCTGCCTCGGCGCCCTGCGAGGCGCGCGCCGCTGATTCGCCGACGGCTTCGGCGATGGCGTGGGCGTCGGTGTTGGTGTCGGTCTGGGCGACAGCATCATCAGTATAGGCGTAGGCGTTCATAGGAGGCGTGTCCCTGATTGGAAGGTCTGCGGCCAGCTTTAGGCCGAGATGGTAAACGGATTGGTAAACGCCGCGAGATTTCCGCAAATCGCTTCGGGCGCGATATTGAAATATGCAACTCATGGGTGTATGTGGGGGTATCAGAGGAGGTGTGGTGATGAGAGGTTTGGCCCTGTCCGTACTTTGCCTGGCGGCCTGCGGTCCTTCCGCGGCAGTCCAGGACGCCACGCTCACGACGGTGGGTGTCGAGAGTGTCCTGATCCGGCCTCAAGGCGAGGCGGGTGAACACGGCGCCTTCATCGACATGGCCGGCGCCTTGACCGTCCGGATCGAGACCCCTGACGGCCCGCTGGAAGTCCGGCTGGCGGAAATCGACACGCCGGTGCCGACCGCAGCGCAAGCCTGGCTGGCAGACCGGCTGGCGGGGCGCGAGGTGAGCCTGGTCTATTCGGGCGCACGCCGTGACCGCTATGATCGCGCCCTGGCGCAGCTTGTGCTCGCCAGTGCCGCCGTGCCGGATGATGCCGCCAGTGCCAGTGTCGCTGATGTTCCGGACGGCGGGGATTGGCTGCAGTATCGGCTGGTCGAGGCGGGTCTGGCCCGGGTGATGACCCATGCCGACAATCAGGCCCATGCGACGCCCTTGCTGGCAGCCGAAGCGGCGGCGCGGGCTGCCGATCGCGGCCTGTGGGCCGATCCGGACCATCGCATCCGCGACACCCATCCCGATGCCCGCGCCCAGGATGTCGGCACGGCCCAGATCATCGAAGGGCGCGTGCTGGACGCGGTGCAGCTCAATTCCGGGCGGATCTATCTCAATTTCGGGCGTGACTATCGCAGTGATTTCACGATCCGCATCGATGCTGGCGACGCGGAGGCCTTCGAAGCGGCCGGACTTACGCCCGAGCGCCTGGAGGGTCAGCGTGTCCGCGTACGCGGCTGGCTGATCGATGAGAATGGGCCGATGATCCAGCTCGACCATCCCGCCCGGCTGGAACTCATTGGTGAAGACGGCGAGGCGGCGATGGCGCGATAGCAGGTGCCCGGACATGCCCGGAGCAAGTCGGGCCGGGTGGACCTGTCGGCTCCGGCAATGGCCCAAACCTGCCAGATGTCCGGGTCGGATTTGCAGGCCGGGCGTTCAGGTCAGGCGTTCAGGCCGGGATGCTAGGTCGGGACTCACGGTCGGGCTGGCAGAGCCGCTTGGCATCCCGGTGCCGGGGTCCGGCGCTTGGTACAGGCGACCGAAACAGGCGACCGGAACAGGAGGCCGGAGCGGGTGATCAGACCAGGTGGCGGGTCAGGCGTTCGGGATCAGGCCGGCTTCATACGGGTCACCGACAGCAGCGCACAGATTGCTGCGCAATTTGCTCAAGGCTGCGCTTTCGATCTGGCGGACGCGTTCCTTCGAGATGCCGAGCGTTTGTCCAAGTGTTTCCAGCGTCGAACCGTCTTCAGTCAGGCGACGTTCGCGAATGATGAATTGCTCACGCGGACTGAGATCGTCAATCGCCTGGCCGAGCCAGAGCGAACGGCGCTCACTGTCGGTACGATCCATGACCTCGATCTCCGGGGCGACGCTGTCATCGACCAGGAAGTCCTGCCATTGCGAGTTCTCACCATCACCCACCGGCGCGTTCAGAGACCGGTCAGACGCGCCAAGCCGCATGGCCATGGTGTCGACATCGCGCTCGCGCACCCGCAGGTCACGGGCGATCTGTTCCCGATTGTCCGGCGAGATCGAGGCGCCGTCGAGGTCGCCGATCCGGGCACGCATGCGGCGCAGGTTGAAAAAGAGGGATTTCTGGGCCGAGGTCGTGCCGGTCCGCACGATCGACCAATTGCGCAGCACATAGTCCTGGATGCAGGAGCGGATCCACCAGGTGACATAGGTGGAAAAGCGCACATCACGCTCCGGCTCGAACCGGTCGGCGGCCTTCATCAGGCCGATATTGCCTTCCTGGATCAGGTCGGAGAAGGGCAGGCCATAGCGTTTGAACTTGGCGGCCACGGCGATCACCAGCCGCATATGGGCCTCGGTCAGTGCGTGCAGCGCCGCCTCATCGCGATCATCGCGCCAGCGCCGGGCCAGATCGGCCTCGTCCTCGCGCGAGAGCAGCGGCCGCGCCATGGCGGATGTGACGAACCGCTGCTCGCCGGCATCGCGGCCGGAATTGAGAGCGGCAGACGGGTGGGCAAAACGAGCCGTAGCAGCCTTGGCGGTCGTCATGATGGTCCTCCTTCGCTTCAGGGAGGGGTACGTCGCTGCCACGAGATCGGATCACATCGCGCGCCAGGCGGGCTGATCACCGGCGCACCATTTTCCCCGGGCGCAGACCCGGGGCCAACGAAACTGCCGGGCATGTGATGAGCCACGCGCCGGTCCCGGATTGCGCTGACGCGCCTCCGGGAAAAATCTGAGGAGGCTCTGAAGGACTGGCGCCCTGCGGCGCCCACCATCCCATAAACCACTTGCCGAGAGTTCGCCGTATCCGGTTTTCCAGGTCAAGGGCCGCGCAGCGGCCGCTTCGCGGTTCCACCCTTGAGCTGGAAAACCGGATACGGCCGACTGACTGACACGTGATTTATGCCTATCAGCGAGCGGGCTCGCCTTCCGCAACGCCAATGCCTCAGGGATATGAGCACCTTGTCGTTTCTAGTTTGTCATCCCGGATGGATGCCCGGCGAAGGCCGGGCGCAAGTCCGGGACCTATGTGCCTGCAACCTGTTAGGTCCCGGCCCTGCGGCCTGCTTTCGCAGGCCATCCGGCCGGGATGACAAGGATTGTAGGGTTGGGTGGAAGCGCCCCCGGCTGGCTGACACGTGATATATGCCTATCAGCGAGCGGGCTCGCCTTTCGAAACGCCAATGCCTCAGGAATATGAGCGCCTTGTGGTTTCCAGGCTGTCATCCCGGCCGGCTGGCGTGCGCCAGGTCCCCCAAACGAAAACGCCCGGCCATCGGCCGGGCGTTTCGTGTCGTCATCGCGGCTTGATCCAGCGGATCAGGCGGCGACTTTCTTGGCGAGGGAGGTCGACAGCATTTCGCGGGCGGCCTCGTGCTCGATATCCTCGACGGCGGCCAGTTCGCGGACCATGCGGTCCAGCGCTGACTCGTAGAGCTGACGTTCGGAATAGGACTGTTCCGGCTGGTCTTCGGCGCGGTGCAGGTCGCGAACGACTTCGGCAATCTGGATCAGGTCGCCGGAATTGATCTTGGCTTCGTATTCTTGGGCCCGGCGGCTCCACATGGTGCGCTTGACCTTGGCCTTGCCCTTCAGGGTCTTCAGCGCGTCCTTGACGATCTTGTCGCTGGAGAGGGGCCGCATGCCTGACGCTTCGGTCTTGGCGGTCGGCACGCGCAGCGTCATCTTGTCCTGCTCGAAGGTGACGACATAGACTTCGAAATCGAAGCCGGCCACGCTGTCTTTTTCAACACCCGTCACCTGGCCAACGCCGTGTGCGGGATACACAATAAAGTCGCCCTTTTTGAAAGACTTGTCGTTTTTCGTCATGGATGCTCTCTCGTTGGGCCTTGCTCACACGGAAACGCAAAAAGTCGCAGCTCGCTCTCAAAGAAAATCCGGCACCCATCCGGCTCTGAGATCGATATGTCTGCGCGCAAATCACCATGTAGAAAGGCAGGCGGCGCGATAGGCGCTACCCATCAATGCCCGTAGCATAGCATAAAATTCGGCGATTTCCAAACGGTAGCGTTTGGTTAACCCGGAGAGGCTAGTCGCCGCTGCCCGGTTTCTCGGAGAAATACTTCTCGTATTTCCCGCTTTCATCGGCCATCGCATCGGCGTCGGCAGGCGCGTCCTTGCGCAGCGTGATATTGGGCCAGACCTCGGCAAATTTCGAGTTGATGGCCAGCCACTTGCCGTCCTTGTCGTCTTCCGTGTCGGGCTTGATGGCCTCGACCGGGCATTCCGGCTCGCAGACGCCGCAATCGATGCATTCATCGGGATGGATGACGAGAAAATTCTCGCCCTCATAGAAGCAATCGACGGGGCAGACTTCCACGCAGTCCGTATATTTGCAGCGCACGCAGGCGTCGGTGACAATATAGGTCATGTTGGCCGGGACTTGATTTGACGGAATTGAGGGCAGGCTTGTTGCCGGGACATGGGCCGCGACGGGTTTTTTGTCAACGGGTGCGCAGCCGGGCTTCTGCACGTGTGCGGGCAAAGACACGGTCGCGATCCTCGATCGCCAGCAGTGGGCCGATCCGCCGGATGAAGGCGTCCTCGAAGGGCGATTTCTCGCCGTCGGCCAGGGCGACCAGCCAGAGCTGTTCGATCAGGGCGATGCGTTCCTGACGTGACAGGCAGGCCTTCACCACCTTGGTGAAGCGGTGATGGTCGATCGCGCTCTCCGCGAGTTCCTCGCCCTGTTCAAGCACATGCGCGACACGGGCGTCGGACAGGCCGAAAGCGCCGGACAGGATGTCGCGGATCTGGTCCTGCTCGCAATCGGCATAGATACCGTCGGCCAGGGCCGCCTCCACCAGCAGGGTGCAGGCGGCGACGTGCGGATCGGTTTCCGGCCGCAGGTCGACCTCGGCCGATGCGAAGAAATTGCGGATCGCGTCAAACATGGCTTGCTTCCGTCTGCTGCGCCTCGACCGATTGTCCGTCGTCGATCATGCGATAGAGTTCGCGGGCCTCACTGGCCGGACCGCGACGTGTGCCCAGGGCCAGGATTTCCAGCTGCACGATCCGTCCATTGAGCGGCAGGGTCAATGTGTCGCCTGCGCGCACCAGGGTGGCGGGCTTGCTGATGCGCCGCGTCGTACCGGCGCTGGTCAGCCGCATGCGGCCCTTCTGGACCTTTGCTGTCGCCAGGCTGCGCGTCTTGAACTGGCGCGCATGCCAGAGCCAGACATCGATCCGCAATCCGCAGCTGATTTCGCTCATCGCCGCCCGTCATGCCTTGGTTTCGGATTTCGGTTCGCTGACGTTTTCGGCCGGAGCCGCCGTCTCGGACGCTGCCGGGGTGTCTGCCTGGACATCTGCGACCGCTGTCTCGGCGCCAGCCTCGACCGGTGTGGCGTCAGGCTTGTCACCGCCGCCGCCCTTGCGACGCTTGCGCTTGGGGCGCGGCTTGCGTTTGGGCGCTTCGGTCAGGGTGAGGGCCGCGAGGGCGGCAAATGGGCTGTCGGACGGGACGGGGGCCGGCTCGGCGGCCTTTGCCGGACGACGCTCGGCGACGCGCGGGCCGCGCGGCGGGTGTTTGCGGCGACGCCGGTCCCAGCGCTCGCCCTCGGCTTTCTCGGGATCGGGGCCCTTTTGGATGCGGCGATAGCCCAGCTCGGTCAGCGTGCCGCGCAAATCCTCGACCGAACAGCCCAGAACGGCCGTCATGTCGGCAGTCAGCGGGAAGCCCTGGCCTTCATCCTTGCCGGCTTCGCGCAGCGTGTCGGCGAGGCGTTCGAGCATGTCGAACCGCACCGCGCGCGGGCCGCAGGGCTGAAAGCCGATGGCGGCGTATTCGGCGCGGGTGCGCGAGCGGTCATTGGCAACCGAGGTCAGGCCCGGTGCCGGCAGCCAGGCCAGATCGGTCCGCCCGGCGGCAATCGCGTGCAGCAATGCGTTGAGCCGCGCCGGGGCAGGCTTCACCAGTTCGGGCACATAGATCATGTGCTCGCCGATGCGCACGCCGGCAGCGCGCAGCGAGCGGCGCTCGACCTGCGACAGGTTGCGCACATCATCGCTGACGGTCAGCCGCGGCAGGGCGCCACCGGCTTCGTAGAGCCGCCAGGCGAGGCCGCGGGCCAGGCCCGGCATGTCGTCGGACTGGCCGGCCTCGCGCAGTTTGAACAGCGGCGCCAATTGCGTCTCGATATGGGCGACGAGCCGCGCTTCCAGGCTGGCGCGGGCGCGTGACTGGGCTTCATGGGCCCCGAGATCGCCGCCAATCAGCTTGATGGCGGGCTTGAGAGGCGTCGGGCCGGGGATGAGCTGTGCGATGTTATCGCCATTCCAGCTGATCTTGCCGTCATCGGAAAAGGAGAGATCGTCCATCGTGATTTTCGCCAGGGCTCCCAGCCGTCGGTTGATTTCAGGGCGCAGTGCACGCAGCGCTGCCGAGTTCAGGGTCCGCGCCGCCAGGTCCCGCCCGTCGGCATCGGGTTTGAAGATGAGGCCGGCCAGACGACCGACGAAATGGCCTTCTACCGTAACCTCCCCATTGCTGGCGACCCCGGCCAGCAAGTCTCGTTCATCGCGCAAGCCTTTGACAAGGGCGCTGGTGCGGCGATCGACGAAGCGCTGCATCAGGCGTTCGTGCAGGGCATCGGACAGGCGATCCTCGATTTCGCGCGTGACACCGCGCCAGTGGGCCGGGTCGCGGGTCCAGTCAGCGCGGTGCGCCGCATAGGCCCAGGTGCGGACATGGGCGAGGCGGGCCGCCAGGGCGTCAACATCGCCGGAGGTCTTCTTGAAACGTTCGAGCTGGCCCGCCATCCAGTCATCCGGCAGGCGGGCGCCGGGACCGGTCAGGTGCAGGTAGATCGACTTGATCAGCCGGGCATGGGCATCCAGCGTCGCCTTGCGGAAATCTGGCAGGCGGCAGGCATCCCACAGCCGCCCGACCGCCGCCGGGGAGGTGGCGCGGTCACGAATCTCACGATCACCGGCCAGCACGCCCAGCGCTTTCTCGTCCGACGCTTCGCCGACCCGTTCCAGCGCCGGGTTGCGCGAGGGTTTGCCGAGGGTGAATTGCAGCGCGTCCAGCGAACTCTCATCGAGATTCGGATTGCGCCAGCGCAGGCGTTCGACCGGCGCGAAGCGATGGTTTTCGACCGCCTCGACCTGATCGGGATCAAAGGGGCGGCAATCGGCTGTCTCCCCGAATGTCCCGTCATTGCGGAAACGACCGGCCCGCCCGGCGATCTGTGCGATCTCGGCCGGGGTCAGGCGGCGGCGCTTGCGGCCGTCGAATTTGCGGCTCTCGGCGAAGGCGACATGGTCGATATCCATGTTCAGCCCCATGCCGATGGCGTCGGTGGCGACCAGGAAATCGACCTCGCCGGACTGGTAGAGTTCAACCTGGGCATTGCGGGTGCGCGGCGACAGCCCGCCCATCACCACCGCCGCGCCGCCGCGGCGACGACGCAGGAGTTCGGCGATCGCATAGACGGCCTCGGCCGAGAAGGCGACGACGGCCGAGCGGCGCGGCAGCCGGGTCAGCTTGGCGGGGCCGGAATAGGCGAGTTGCGAGAAGCGTTCGCGGAAGGTGATCTCGGCCTCGGGGACAAGCTCGCGCACCCGATTATACATCGTTCCGGCGCCCAGAAGCATGGTCTCTTCCGTGCCGCGCGCCCGCAGCATCCGGTCGGTGAAGACATGGCCGCGCTCGGGATCGGCGCCGAGCTGGATCTCGTCGACCGCCACGAAGGCGACCCGCTTTTCCACCGGCATGGATTCCACCGTGCAGATGAAATAGCGCGCCGAAGGCGGCACGATCTTTTCCTCGCCGGTGATCAGGGCCGCCGCGCCGACACCCTTGGCCTTGACCACACGGTCATAAATCTCCCGCGCCAGGAGGCGCAGGGGCAGTCCGATCATGCCGGAGGCACGCCCCAGCATGCGCTCGACAGCGAGGTGGGTCTTGCCGGTATTGGTCGGACCCAGGGCAGCGGTGATCTGCCCCGGCTCGTTGCGGTAGGATGCCATGCCGCAACTCCATCACATGATGCCCCGGGCCTAGGCAATCCCGGACGGCTTTGCCAGTCAGCGGCGGATCAATTTTCCTCGATGGAGCGGGCCACGATTGTCACGCCGCCAAAGCCGGCATTGGTACGGATGCGGACCGGGATGTGGATGTCACCACCATGCACCGGGGCCAGCCAGAAGGTGATCGGGCGGTCGATATCATCCTCGGACGGGAATTCATCGGCCTCATAGCCGGAGATCGGCTCGTAATAGGCATGGCAGACCAGGGCGTCGCCAGACCAGGCCCGGGTGCGGACCCGGTCGGTGCCGCCGTCTTCAAAGCGCAGATTATAGCGGGCGCGACCGTCAAAGACCGGCAGCGTGCCATCGCATTGGCTGTCGCCGCGCGCCACCGCGCCGAGACCCATCGCCAGCAGGGTGGAAATGGGATCGGCGGCGCCGGCGCGTTCCTCGTCCGTGGCCGGTGGTTCGCCCATCGAGCCGAAGGGCGGTTCGATATTGGGCGTGGCAACGCCGTCCGGGAAATCGATCGCCACGACCCGGTTTTTCGAGCTGGCATGATTGAGGTGGCTGTAATGCCAGGGGCGCAGGGCATCGCCGTCGCGATAGCCGCTCACACCGGCCTCGATATCGGCATCGGTGAACAGGGCGGCGAGGCCGGCAGCGGTGAAACGCGCCGACGCCTGGTAGGTGTCATCAGCGAACTGTCCGGACACCACGATATTGGCGACCTGGAAGACCATGACCGATCCGGCGTATTGTACCGTCACGCCTTGCATTTGCGCTGCTGAAGCCTCATTGGCGGCATCATCGCCCGACGCAGCGGCCGAGCAGAGGAGGGTGCCAGCGGCCATTGCCCCGTAAATCCAAGTCTTTTTCACGCTACTCTCTCCCGAACTGAGCCCCCAAGGCCCTAACCCATAAGGCGGTTCAACTGCAATAACTGATCGAAACCGGCTGCAAGATGAACGCGGCAAGCTTGACGACCCGCCTCACCTCCTTTATCTCGCCCGCTCTCGCACTGGTCGCAATACCGGTGCGCACGGATTTTTATATTTGAAAGGTGCGACTATGGCGCGTCGTTGCGAACTGACGGGAACTGGCGTTTTGACGGGAAACAATGTTTCTCACGCTCAGAACAAGTCCCGCCGCCGTTTTCTGCCGAACCTGTGTGATGTGACGCTGGCTTCCGAGAAGCTGGGCCAGAACTACAAGCTGCGCATTGCCGCCAAGGCGTTGCGCTCTGTGGACCATGTCGGCGGTCTCGATGCATTCCTCCTCAAGGCCCGTGACGAGAAGCTCTCGGACAAGGCCCTGAAGATCAAGCGCGACCTGAAAAAGGCTCTGGCTGCCTAAGCACCGGACGAGCTGACGAATTTCCAACGCCCGCAGCCTGCTGCGGGCGTTGTCGTATGCGCTGACGCGATATAGCCTCCCGGCACGAAGCGGGGAGGCTTTTTCATGCGCGCCAATAACTGGATGATTTCGCTGGCCGTGCTGGCCCTGGCCGGGTGTGATGGCGGCGCGGACATGGCACCGCTTGCCGACGGCACCGACGGGGCGTTGAGCGAAAGTGCGGCTGATCTGGTGATCTGGGGCGGGCCGATCTACACCGCCCGCGATGACCAGCCGATGGTCGAGGCCGTCGCGGTGCGCGGCAACCGGATCGCCTTCGTCGGTGATGATGAGGCAGCCCAGGCCTGGATCGGCGAGGGGACCCGCCTCATCGATCTCAATGGCGGCGCCCTGTATCCCGGGTTCACCGACAGTCATATCCATGTCTATGGCGTCGGCCAGCGCGAGCGGACGCTCAATCTGGACGATGTGACCTCGGTGGCGCAGCTGGTCTCGCGTGTTGAAGCCGCGATTGCCGACACGCCCGCAGGCGAAACGCTGGCCGGGCGCGGCTGGATCGAAACGCATTGGCCGGAAGGCCGTTTCCCGACCCGTCAGGATCTCGACCCGGTCTCGCCGGATAATCCGGTCATCCTGCGCCGCGCCGATGGTCATGCCCTGATCGCCAACAGCGCCGCCCTGGCCGCCGTCGGCATCACCCGCGACAGCGTGGCGCCGTCGGGCGGGGAAATCCTGTTCGACGCCGACGGCGAGCCGACCGGCCTCCTGGTCGACACGGCCATGGGCGCCGTGTCACCGCTGATGGAGACGCCATCACCGGACGTCATCCGGGACACCTATGCCGACGGCGCCCGGCGCCTCGTCAGCCTCGGCTGGGCCGGGGCCCACGACATGTCGGTGCCCTGGTCGATGGTGCCGGTCATTGAAGGGCTGGCCGAAGCCGGAGACCTGCCGCTGCGGACCTATCTCTCTGTCGGACCGGAAGGCTATGCCCCGCTCGCCGCCGGTGGACATCGCGATGTCGCCGATGGCCGGGTCATCACGCGGGCCGTCAAGCTCTATATGGATGGCGCACTGGGTTCGCGCGGCGCCGCTTTGTTGGAACCCTATGCCGACCGCCCCGAAACCAGCGGCCTCGCCATCGCCGAAGCCGATGAGACGATCGGTCTGTTCATCGATGCCCTGCGTCAGGGCATCCAGATGAATGTCCACGCCATCGGTGATCGCGGCAATCGCTATCTTCTGGACTGGGTCGAGGAAGCGCGCGCCCAGGTGCCGCCGGAGGAATGGGCGCTGGCCGATCCGCGCTGGCGCGACGAGCACAGCCAGATCATCGACCCGGCGGACATTCCCCGTTTTGCCGAGCTGGGCGTGATCGCCTCCTTCCAGCCCTCCCATGCCATTGGTGACCTGCATTTCGCGCCCGACCGGCTGGGTGATGACCGCCTCGACGGTGCCTATGCCTGGCAGAGCCTCCTGGATGCCGGCGCCCATATCACCGGCGGTTCCGACGCCCCGGTCGAGCAGGGCGATCCGCGCATCGAATTCTACGCCGCCGTGGCCCGGGCCGACCTGTCGGGCTTCCAGGGCGAGAACTGGCATGCCGAAGAAGCCTTGTCGCGTGAGGACGCCTTGAAGCTCTTCACAGCCTGGCCAGCCTATGCCTCCTTCCGCGAAGACGAACTCGGCACGATCGCGGTCGGCATGATCGCTGACTTCACCGTCTTCTCCGAAGACATCATGACCATCCCGGAAGCGGAGATTCTCACCGTCGAACCGTGGATGACGGTGGTCGATGGCGAGGTCGTGTATGAGAGTCCGGACAGCTTTCACCACGGGGAGTAGGGGGCGCTCCTCGCATCATTTCCCCTTTTTCATTTTTCCCGGAGGCGCACAGCGCCATCCGGGACCGACCGGAGACTCATCGCTTGCCGGATGGGTCGGTAGGTCCCGGCTCTCCGCCCCGCTTTTGCGGGGCTGCGGCCGGGAAAAATGTGTTTTGGTTTGCGAGGGTCGGGGCTTGGCAGTTTGCGGCAGAATCCGGCGCTGACGACGCGGATCCACTCACCGGCCACCCCTGGCTTGTCATCCCGGGCGGAGCCCTGACTTGATCAG